>JAZQTA010000036.1:0-12574 GCA_045630385.1 Eubacteriales bacterium
CCACTTCGTGGTCCCCCTTCCCCCTCAGGGGAAGGCTTGTGTTTCATACGTCCCACGCAAGGGTATAACCTTTGTTGCCCACCCGCATAGCGGGTGGTTGTCTGTTTCGCACTTCGTGCTCAACTGCCTAAAGGCATTAAAACAAATGAGCTCGGCTTGGGGCCGAGCTCATTTTCTGCCTATGCAATATTCGGTTGTACCCACAAGCTTGCGCGGGTCGGATATCGGAATCAGCTTTTTGAAAAATACAATCTATTTGCAAATGATTATTTACATTTAAGTGCTTCTCTTTTTATAATATCCTCAAGCCTTTCCTTGTAACAATCCAAGACCGTGGCAAAGAGCTTTGAATTGATAAAGGGATTCGGGCCCTCCTTGAAGGCCTTCGATTTTCTGTACGTATCGTTATTCCAGGTGTGGTTTCCGAGATACACGTCCACCTTTTCCTCGCGCAGTCTTGCAAGGGATGCAAAATACGCCTCTCTCGCCCCCTCGAAATCGTACTTTTCGGGAACGAGCGTATTCAGTCCCGCGCCGCCGAAGGTGCCGACGCGCAGCTTCACGCCGTTCTCCTCGGTTTCATAGAAGAAGGACATCGTTCCCGCCGTGTGCCCGGGGGTGTGAACGAAGTGCATCGTTACGTTACCGAGCGAAAGCGTATCGCCGTCACGAATGAGAATATCGGGCTCAAAATATCTTCTTGCCTTTTCTGCGTCCCGCTCGCCGATCAAGGTCTTCGCGCCCGAAAGCGAGACGAAGCCTGCCGTAGCCTCCGTATGATCTCCGTGCCAATGCGTGGAAACGATGTACTTAATATCCTCGGGGCGAAAGCCGAGGCGATAGATCGAATCGAGCACGAGATACGCACCTCTTTCATAGCCCGCATCAATGAGGATCAGCCCATCCCCCGTATCGATAAGATGCGAGGACGCCTGATACGTACCGACGAAATAGGTATTCCCCACCACGCGGAAGGGCTCCATTCTGCCAAGATGATGATTTTTCTGCATCTCGGAGAGCCTTTCATGCATATCACCGAATCTGAACATAGTTTTTCCTCCTGAAAAAAGCCTTCTTTTCTTACATTATAACGCATCGCGCGCGCATTTGCAAGAGAAGAAGGCTTTTTTATCTTATTTTATTTCGTTTTATTTATACTCGATCGGCTCGGTATTCAAATAATGGAAATCGATCTCGCTCTCGGGGATTTTCCTTCCGTTGCATACGAGATTTTCAAGGCGGATATTTTCAAATCTCGCGCCGTCGGCGGCTCGATCGTTCAAGATATAAACGCCGAGAACGGGCCTTCCGTCCTTCAAGGGAAGCCCCTCGTCGTAATACACGGTGATATCCTTCATCAGCACGTCCGTTACCCACGCGGATCTTTCGCCGATCTGATCCCCGATGCACTTTTTATAGGGCGAGCCGGACCAATCGTAGCGAGTGTTGGAAATATTGATCGCGCGCGGCAGGGCAGTCTTTCCTTGGCTTTCATATTTCATATCGAAATTTTCCTGCATCTGCGGGGGCGTATCGAAGGCGTTCATTTCGATGCGGATATCCTCAAAGCGCAGGTTATGCACGTACGCCGTGTAGCCGTTTCCGATATCGATCGCAATGCCGCCGCCGCGAAGCACGTCGCAATTTTCAAAGGTGATATTCTCATATTCAAGGCACGCGGTCTCAATGCCGATCTCCAGGCATTTTCCCCAATCGCACCACACAACGCAGTTCTTCACGTGAATATCCCTCACGTCCATATCCGCATAGGGCAAAACGCCCTTGATCACGATCGTATCGTCAAAGGAATGCACGAAGGAATTTTCAAGGCGAACGTGCCGGCAGTTGCAAAAATCCACGCCGTCGGTATTATACCGCCATTGGCCGAAGATCTTCACGCCATCCACCATTATATTTTCCGAGCGGAAGCATTGCAGGCACCAAATCGCGGAATTCGTCATGCCGACGCCTCGGATGCTGATATTTTTAGAGTCGCAGAACTTCATATTACCGATCGTGTAATCGGGATAGCAACGGAAGGAGAAGCGCTCCTCGCCCGAATCGTCCAAAATACCGTTGCCGAAGATCTCCACGTTCTCGATGCCGTTGCCGTAGAAGTTACCAAATACGTACGCATCCTTATCGACGTACACGCGGTCGCCCGAGGCAAGCTTTATTTGCCTGGGATAATGCACGCCGGGGCCGAAATAATATGTCACGTCCTCCGGCTTCGGTGCTTCGATCGGCTTCGAATAGAAGATATAAAGAAGCCCGTGATAATCGTCAAGCTCCAAAACGTATTGCCCGACCTCGTCAAAGGTAAGAGTGATCTTGCCGTCCTTTTCCACGGGAACGATACCGCGGCTATACGGCTTCAGCATCACGCGGCTATGCGCCTTTTTTGCCTCGATCTCCAAGGTAACCGCCTCATCTCCCACGAGGTTCACGAAGGAAGCAACCTCGCTTTGCTCGATCGGGCGCTGATATCCCGGCCAATACGCATTGAAGGGATAGCGCGAGATACGGCAGGTATATACGGGGATCTCTTCCCCCTTTGCAAATACGCGATAGTCCGCCGAGAGAGGCATATCGATCGCCATGTGCGGGATCACGTACTCGTGCTTGAAGGTAGAATAGGAAAACATATTACGCCTCCAGCGCTTTATAAATTCTTTCGGCGATCATCGCCATACCGAGGTCGCCCGGATGCATCGCAACGCCGCGATGCTCGAAAAGGCCGACCGCCATATACCGATCGTCATCCCCGAGATCCGAAAGCTCCACGAGGGGCATACCGCGCTTTTTCGCTACGGCGCGGATCGCCTCGTCCACCACGCCGTGCCGCCAAAAGCAAGTGGTGAAGATCACCCTCGCGCCCTCGGGGCAGATATAATCGGCAAGCGTGGAAAACGCCTTTTCCATCAAAGCAAGCGCATCCTCCCCCGCCTGAGGCTTTATATTTTCGCCAAGGCGAAAGATCACGGTATCCGCCATAAAGTCATGCGAGGCCTTCGCATAGGCAAGCCCCGTATCCTCGGTGCATTCTCTCTCCCAAGTAGCAAGCTGATGCACCATGATGCAGGCGTCCTCCCTTTCGAGAATGCGGGAAGCCAGAAGATGCACGTAGTCCTTTTCCTCACAGGAGGCAGCCATTCCGAAATCGCCGTGCCAGCCGATATCGGCCTTCGGCGCATGGCGCGTGATCGAATTTCCAATGATGAGGATTCGCTTTTTCGCCGCCTTGTTTCCAATATAGGTTACGTATTTATCCTCGGGAAGTTGCCCTGCGGAAGATACAGTATTATCGTTTATTGTAAATTTTTGTTTGCTTTTATCCATGATTTTTTCACTTTACAGAAGCTCAAGCTTTGTGGATGCCGCGCCGCCGATAGCCGTTTTCACATCCGCATTTTCCATGGAGATCTTGCCGACGAGCGTTTTATATCCCTCATAGTAGCGCAGGCCGAATTCGCGCAAGGCCGCGGAATTGAAGTGCAGAAAATCGCTGTTCGAGCCGAGCCCCTCGGCAGAAACGAAGCCCACGTTCTTTACCTTGCTCGCCACAGCCTTTAGCGCATCGTTTACGTGCACGTAATTCGCAAGCGCCGCGGAGAGGGGGCAATCCTTGAGGAAATCTCCGAGGCCGCCGAGAAGGACGGGAACGTCAGGCATGCCGAGCCTTTTGCGCATCGCCTCGATCATCGCGGTCAGTCTTGCCTCGTAGGTGGAGTAAAGCGCTTCGGAGCAATCCGCCTCGCCCTGATGCCAAAGAATGCCCTTGATCTCGGAGGTGCGGCTTGCAAGCTCTGCCATATAGCAGGCGTGATCGAAGAGGATCTCCCCCTCGTGCCACTGATCCATTGAGGAGCCGCCGTCCGCCGCAGGGATCAGGCCAACCTCTACGTTATTTTCTTTTTGATAAGCATCCGCAAAGCTCTCGCAAAGGTTCAGCCCCGAGAAAAAGCGGTCAAAGTTTACGGGATAGTGCATCGGGCGGAAGATGCCGTTTCGAAGCACGTAGCAGCTTTCGTTTTCGATCGGCGCAACCTCGGCGGCATTGCCTCTGCCCGCCATGTTCGACTGTCCGATCATCAAAAAAGAATGGATCATTTCGTTTTACCTCACTGTTCGGTTATTTTATTGATAGTGCCTTGATTATCTAAAAGAACGTCCGTGCCGACGTCCACGTTATACATATAAAGCCTCTCGATCTCTCCCTCGTTTAAAAAGAAGGTTTCGGGCGCATCGGTGCGGTTTTGCTGTAATACGTTCATGAGCGAGAGCGTGCGGATCTTAGCGCCATGACATACCTTCAGCGTCTCCACGTCCGCGATCTCCTCGTCACGGGTAAGCCCGTCGATCACAAGACTGTCCACGTCGATATCCCCATCCACCCAAATGAAGGAGAAGAAATAATAAGAATTGTCTCCTTTGCGGTATTCGGGACGGCGGGGCGCGTTTCTGCCGTGAACGTTTCGGAGGGTGATATGGCTCATTTTACCGCGCCTGCCACCGATGCGCGGAAAGAAATAGGTCAGCCCGATGCAGTTCTGATAAAACGTTCCGTACACGTTCTGCACCGTGATATTTTTCATCTCGGAAGAAGTGGAAAGCAAGCGCACGCCGCGCAGAGAATCCGCGCCGAACACGCCGTCCACCACGATATCCGAGATCGGCCCGTCATAGCAATCGTCCGCATTGAGGGCGACGATATCGTCATAGCACGTGCCCTGCACGTTATGGATATAGCCGAAGCGACAGCCGCCGTCCACGTGAATGCCGTCCATATTCTCCGCCGTGGGGTTGCCGAGGTTCTGGTCAAAGCGGATATTCTCCACCGTAAAATACGTTACGTACGCCATGCGCATCGAGAAGGTTACGGGGTTCTTCACCGTCAGATCCCGAATCGTGAAGCGCGTGATATGGTCGAAGGACATACAAACGCCGAGCAGGCCTATGCTCTCATAGGTCGCAACGAAGCTCGGATCGCCCGAAAGATGCGAATTGCGCTCCACGCCCGCCTTGAGCGTCACGATCGGATTGGGCGCTTGGTTTTTGTTATCGTAATCCCAGATGCCGCCCGTGATCACGATATCGTGCGCCGGGCGCTCCGCATTCGTAAGCATATGGCAGCTGCTGGCGGGCAAAAGGCGGATCAAGGCCGTCTCGGGCAAGCGAAGCGTTTGCCCCGAATGAACTTTCAAGGTCGTGCCGATGCAGTAATGCACGCTCGGCGCGGGGAGTGCCACCTCGCAGATACCGCTATCAAGCATTTCCTGTATTGCGGGTGCATCGTCGTGCACGCCGTCACCGTAAAGAATATGCATTGTAGATCTCCTTTTTCTTGATTATACACGATTTCGAGGCAGAAAGCAAGCCTCCCATGCATTTTTCGGGAGCGTTTTATATGCAAAGCAAAATCACGGAAAGCACGCCGATCAGAAGACCAATCCAGCGGCGCAGAGAAAGCCTTTCCTTAAAGAGAAAGAACGCCGCCAGAGTGGAGAGCGCCACCGCGCCTCCGTTTGCGATCGGGAAAAAGACCGAGGTCTCCATCACGCCCGAAAGGAAAAGATTGAGCTTATTGTTGATCGCAACGCAAACGCCGCCGCCCAGCATGACCGCAAGAAGGAAAATCAGCCGTCCGCGCGAAAGACCGCGAAAAAGCGCCGCCTCCTCTGCCTTGCCTCTGCGAGAGATCAGAACCGCTACGAGCGCCACCGCCGCCGTTACAACGAAGGCGAGCACAAGGAAGATATCCAGCTCGTTTTTATAGGGCGAGGTCTGATGCACCTTCTGCATGATGCCGATGCCGCCCGTGCCGAGAAAAACGGCGATGCAAAGAAGAAGCCAGGCAAGGCCGCCCTTCTTTTTATCCTTCTCCCTCTCCACGGCAAAAACGAGGCTGACGAGCATCAGCGCGATGCCGAAAAGCTTCAAGGGCGTGATGCTCTCGTTAAAGAAGAGAACGCCCGAAAGCGCCGTGACCACCGTGGAAAACGAGGCGAACATCATCGTGTAGGACACGGGGCCTAAGCGCATAGCGGAGAGCATCGCGATCCCCTGCAAGGCCGTGAGCACGCCGAAAAGCACCGAAAGCCACAGCGTGAAGAACGAGGGCACGCACAGATCTCCTGTGAGCGCAAGACAAAGCGCCGCCACGAGGGAGCTTGCCACCATAAAGATGCATCGCCCCGAAAGCGAAGGGCCGCTTTGATCCGTGTAGTATTTTCTCGCCACGGTGCCCGCCGCAGATGCCAGAAGCGAAATAAATAAAAGCAAGTAGTATCCCATAAAAATCTCCCAAGATTTATTGACAAACCGTCTTCTATCTGCTATTATAGCACTATATAAATCACATTTCTATGATATTCCATCCCATTTTTATGAAAATTCGCTCAAAACGAAAGGCTATGCCATGTACGAACCGAAACGGCCGCCGCGCATCACGAAAAAAACCGTCCCTCTGCCCGAAATGCGATACGGCATCTTCTCAGGGGCAACCTACGTTGACCTTCTCGATCCGACCATCGATCCGCTCCATATCCACGAATATCTCGAGATCTTTTATAACCTCGGCGACGAGGTTTCCTTTCTCGTGAACGGAACGGTCTATCCCGTCCGCGCAGGTGAGATCCTTGTGAACCGCGCAGGTGACGTGCACGTTTGCATCTTCCCCGAAACCAAGGCCTACCGCTACGGATGCCTTTGGATCGACGCGGATTTCTCCTCCCCCGTCTTTTCCTTTTTAAAGGAGAAGGATTTTTCGCCGCTCTTTTCCTTTTCCGAGGAAAAAGAGAAGGCCGTTTTCGGCCTGCTTTCCGAGCTTGAAAAAATCGAGAACGGAGAGGGAGAGGACGTCCGTGCGCCGATCGCGCTTCTCTCCATCCTATCGGAGCTCAGGTATGCGCAGGGAGAAAATCAAGCAAGCGCACCGTTGCCCTCACAGCTTGAACAGATCGTGCGCCATATCAACATGCATTTTGCCGAGATCCGTGCGGTATCCGAGATCGCCGACGCCTTCTTTATCAGCACGTCAACCTTAAACCGCCGCTTCCGCACGTATCTTCACACCTCGCCGAGAGAATATATCGAGGCAAAAAAGCTCGCCTACGCCCTTCAGCTTTTGAAAAAAGGCGCGTCCGTGACGGAGGCATCCTCGGAGGCGGGCTTTGCGGACTGCTCGCATTTCATCATTCTCTTCAAGAAAAAATTCGGAGAAACGCCGCTCCGCTATAAAAAACAGCTTTTCTCTTACTAATAGGAACGGTTTTTATAAAAAAATAAAAGTTTTTGGTCGATTTTACAATGCAAATAATCAAAATTCCATTGAATTGACGGCTTTGCTATGTTATAATTAAAAAAATAAGATATAAAGAAATTCATAAAGCAAAACGGAGAAAAGAAAATGAAAGCGATCGTAAACGGAAAAATCATTTTGAAGGATCGCACGCTTGAGGGCTGTGCGCTTCTTTATACCGACGTGATCGAGGGCATTCTTCCTATGGACAAGATTCCCGCGGATGCAGAGATCATCGATGCCAAGGGCGGCTACGTTGCCCCCGGCCTGATCGATCTGCACATTCACGGCTATCTCGGCAAGGACGTTTGTGACGGTGAGGCGGACTCCATCCGCACCATTGCGGGCGGCATCGTGAAAAACGGCGTTACAGGCTTCCTTCCCACCACGATGACGGTGGATATGAAGGTCATCCGCAAGGCACTCGAGGTCTGCCGCGATCTCAAGGAGGAAAGCAAGACCTGGACGGGAAGCGCCATTCTCGGCTGCCATGCCGAGGGCCCCTTTATCAGCGAGGCAAAGAAGGGCGCGCAGGATGCAAAGTACATTCTGAAGCCCGATGCCAAATTCGTGAAGGAATATGCCGACATCATTAAGATCATCACCCTCGCGCCCGAAACCGACACCGAGGACTTCGCCGCGATCCGCGAGATCTCGCGCGACACCGACGTTGTGATCTCCATGGGACACACCTCTGCGGATTACGATACCGCCATGAAGGGAACGGCGGCGGGCGTGAAGCACGCAACGCACCTCTTCAACGCTATGACGCCTATGGCGCACCGCGCGCCCGGCGTGGTCGGCGCGGCCTTCAACAGCGACGTTTCCTGCGAGCTGATCGTGGATACCTTCCACGTGCTTCCCTGCTTCTACGATCTTCTCTTTAAGATCAAGGGCAGAAAGCTCTGCTTTATCACCGACTGTCTTCCCGCGGGCGGACTTCCCTACGGCGAATACACCCTCGGCGGCACGAAGATCATCTATAACGACATCGTTTGCCGTCTGGAGGACGGAACGGTGGCCGGAAGCGTGCTTCCTCTCAACAAGGGCGTTTGGAACGTATACACGAACTCGAATATTCCCCTTCACGAGTGCGTGAACGGCGCAACGCTCAACCCCGCGACCGCCATCGGCATCGATAAGAAAAAGGGCTCTCTCGAGATCGGCAAGGATGCGGACATCATTATTACCGATGAAGAATTCAACGTAAATAAAACTATTATTGGAGGAACTGTGAGATATGAAGCTTAAGGTTGCAGCAAAGCTTGACCCCAAATTTATGCCCCTCTCGGTCGTTTGCCGCGATATGCGCGAGGCCACCAAGGAGGACGGACAGGACATTATCATCGCCGTGGAAAGAAACAACGGCTACACCACCACCTACAAGACTCGCATTTTTAAGGACGGCGCGGGACACGACGAGGAGAATTTCCGCTTCGTTGAGCGCCTTGTAAAGTCGCTTCTGTGGGTAGCGGGCGGTTACAAGGTCATTATCGCGGGCAGTGCCGTTGTCGGCGCGAAGATCAAGGAGGCCTTCTCGCACGGCGGTCTGCGCGACTTCGACGTGAAGTTTATGGAAAGAGTGTACGAGCAGCCCTTCTCGGTTGAGGTGGTTGCTTATGAGAACGCTCCCAAGGACAAGTCCGCGGCAGCTCCCATCGGCCGCCATCTGGACGGATGCCGCATCGGCTTCGACGCGGGCGGAAGCGACCGCAAGGTCAGCGCCGTGATCGACGGTGAGAGCGTTTACTCCGAGGAGGTCGTTTGGTTCCCCAAGACCAATTCCGACCCGAACTACCACTACGAGGGCATTCTGAACGCCATGAAGAGCGCGGCATCTCACATGCCCCGCGTGGATGCGATCGGCGTTTCGAGCGCGGGCGTTTACGTAGACAACCGCATCATGGTTGCCTCCCTCTTCCTCAAGGTCAGCGATGAGGATTTCGAAAAGAAGGTAAAGAATATGTACCTCGACGTAGCCAAGGAGATCGGCGAGAACATTCCGATCGAGGTTGCGAACGACGGTGTCGTTACCGCGCTTGCAGGCGCTATGGATCTTGACGATAACTCCGTGCTCGGCGTTGCCATGGGTACCTCCGAGGCGGGCGGCTACGTCGATCCCGACGGAAACATCACCGGCTGGCTCAACGAGCTTGCCTTCGTTCCCGTTGACTTCTGCGAGGACGCTATGGTGGACGAATGGTCGGGCGACTACGGCTGCGGCGTGAAGTATTTCTCTCAGGACGGCGTGATCAAGTGCGCTCCCTGGGCAGGCATCGAGATCGACGAAACGCTCTCTCCCGCAGAGAAGCTGAAGGTCGTTCAGGGCCTGATGAAGGAGGGCGACTCCCGCGCGGCTGACGTTTACGATACCATCGGCGCATACTTCGGCTACGCGATCGCGTACTACGCAGAGTTCTACGATATCAAGCACGTTCTGATCATGGGCCGCGTTACCTCCGGCGAGGGCGGCGTGATCCTTCTCGAGCGCGCACAGGAGGTTCTCGACAAGGAGTTCCCCGAGCTTGCAAAGAAGATCGAGCTTCACATTCCCGACGAGAAGTCCCGCCGTGTCGGCCAGTCCGTTGCGGCAGCCAGCCTTCCCAAGCTGAACTGATAAATTTTCAATTCAAAGCATAGTTCTAAAGAACGTTTTTCAAAAAAGGGGCTGTCTCATTAAGAATTCAACAAAATCAAGGCGAAATGTAAAGAGATAAAGCAAGAATTATATGCAAAGCGAATTCTTAATGAGAACAGCACCGAGGGGCGAACGGATTTGGTGCAGAAATTTTCGGCTGACGAGCGAGAGGCGTAGACACCTACGCCGAGCGAGGAAACGGAAATAGAATAAAAAACTTTAATTCAATGGAGAAAACCGAAGGTTTTCAACCTTAATATTTTCAAATTTGCATAAAGCAACGGCAGAAGCACTTTTTTCACATGCTTCTGCCGTTTTTTATTCGGTTATGCCTAAATACGCCAGCCCCTTTGCATTTTTCCCAAAATGCAGTATTGCCTATGCTTTTTCAATAGATGCAATCCGCTTATGGAAGCATCCGTTTTTTAGGTCTTCTTTTTACAAGACGTATATAGTTTCTCTGTTTTAAATTATCTCAAGCGCATTGGCGTCGGGCATTTCGGGATAAACGTCATCGAGACTGTCCGAATACCAATAAGCAACGGACGATATATCATCCTGCAACGGAAGATATCTACCCGCGCTTCTCCATCCAAGTGCCTGTATGGTCACCCGCAGATCCTCCTTGAAATATACAGGATCTTGTATGTGCCAACGGTACATATCAAAATACATTTGAGATCTATACATATTGTTCGCAAGCCCTACCTTAGACAGCCCGGAATAAGGAGAGGAAAATTCGGTATATTTTCCGTTTACGTCGAAATTATACGCACCGCAGAAATAGTCTTCCGTTCCGGTTCCGCAGATGCTCGGAAAATCAGTGTCACCGTCAATATAGAATTTTATCTCTCCCTCACCCCACCAGCCATTGGATTTTACGCCCCAATGGAGATACGTTCCCACATAAAGACCGTTTCCCTTAATATTGTCAAGGATCGTATATACGCTCTTATAAGGCAAGGGATTCACGCGTCTGAACTGAGCGTGAAAATAGAGCGCATCGGGCGAGAGCTTTTTCTCCTCGCAGTCTATTTGATAATATACGTTCGCCGCGTTTTTCCCTATGTTTTCAAGCTCCACACGAAAGCTTTTGAAGTACGGCATCTCAAAATAACAATTCATTCCCTTACCGGGATTATAGCACATCGCAAGACTGCTTATTTGACGGTATTCATTGTAATCTGCGTTAGCAAAAAAATCAGAGAGCGGAACGTTTACCAACGGATTGCTTGCACCGTCAAAATAAATGCGAAGCAACAGCTGTCTACCGCATTTTGCGCTATCCGTTATCCAGAAATGCTTGATAGCACCTTCCCCCTTCACGTCAGCAAGCACAGCCATTTCTCCCGCACCTAAAACAATGTAGGGATTTACCTTCCAGCCTTGCCCAAGCTCTCTTGCAGCTTCTGCAGCACTTCCCACGTCAAGAGTTGCCTTGCCACCCTCGCCCTTTTCACCTGTTGGATTTTCGGGCGAAACGGAAAATGTGCGGATATCTTTTTTCAGCGTAAGATTATTTAACATTTTTCACACTCCTTTGATGCATGTTTTTCTCAGGTATTGTAATTTTATCAAAATCATGCTACAATGTAAATACCAAACATTGTCTTTGATTTAACATTTCTTGTTCAAAGGAGCTCTTATGCATCTATCGCTGATAAACCCTTACATACGCGTTTCGATGCGTTCTGTCATATCCTCGGGGCACGATATAGCTTGCCGAACCATATACGATTACGAGCTGATATATCTTGAAAAAGGTGAATTTACTCTGATCTACGACGGTACAGCGTATATCTGTCAAGCCGGCGACGTTATTTTTATTCGTCCGAATATATCGCATAGCTTTCATATCAATCGCGGAGATATATATCAGCCTCATATTCATTTTGACATTACCTTCCGTCCTCAAAGCGAGAAAATCCCCGTATCCTTCAAGAATATGAATGATATGACAGAAAACGAAAAGGGATGGATACACAAAGATTATTTTGCGTCTTATCCACGGCTTCCGATCATCAGAATTAAAAACAAAGAGGATTTTCTCAACATTTTTTATCGTATTATATCCAAAGAAACAGAGCCCATTATGAAAAAGGCGCTTATGACGCAATTGATATCCCGGATAATAAACGATAATTTTCCGACCATATCAGATGATAGCAAATACGCCTGCATAGAAAATCAAGTCAAGGATTATATTGACGCAGGAAACGGATTGACAATGAAGCTTGAAGATTTTTCCAAGCATTTTTGTTACAGTAAATTTTATCTGGAGAAAAAATTCAAAGAAAGCTTCGGTATGAGCCTAATACAATATCGGAATAAAAAAAGAATGCTGCAAGCCAACGATCTTTTGGAAAAGCACTCTGTTACCGAGGTATCTGAAATGCTCGGCTATCAGTCGATATATTCATTCAGTCGGGCATACAAGGAGTGGTCCGGAATATCACCGAGCAAGCGCTGATGTAAAATAAAAAACAGCGAGGTGTGTGGAGTGAACCCAAGGCGATGGACACGAAATAAAAAAACTTTTCGTAGAATAGCTTTGGTTTGCTCTTAAAAGCTCGTTATTTCTCGAAACTGACATCGTTTTTCGTACGGTGTCAGTTTTGTTTTTAGCTGAATACGTT
>JAZQTA010000037.1:0-51722 GCA_045630385.1 Eubacteriales bacterium
TGCGTTTTTCTTTTTTCTCATGCGCATAGCATCAGTACTCCTTTTCCTCGTTGCGGCTGAATTCCGAAAGCTTCAGATCGGGGTTGTCCTCCAGCACCCAGCGGATTGCCCACTCGCTCGTGAAGATCAGAAGGTTTTTGCCGCGGAAGTCCTGCACCCACTTGGTGTCGTGCGAAAGCTTCAAGGTCTTGGGATCGATATCGCCCTCGATCCAGCGGATCTGCTGGTAGGGCAGAGGGCTGCGGCGAAGGTCACAGCCGTATTCGTTCTTGATTCTGTATTCCAGCACCTCGAATTGCAGAACGCCGACAACGCCGACGATCACGCGCTCAAGACCGGAGTTTGGCTCGAAGAAGATCTGGATCGCACCCTCCTGGGCGATCTGGTTCATGCCCTTGGCGAACTGCTTTCTCTTCATGGAGTCCACCTGCTCGACCATCGAGAAATGCTCCGGCGCGAAGACGGGAATACCCTCGAATTTCGTCTTTTTGCCCTTTTCGCAAACCGTATCACCGATGGAGAAAACGCCGGGATCGAACACGCCGATGATGTCGCCCGCGTACGCCTCCTCGATCACCTCGCGCTCTGCCGCCATCATCTGCTGGGGCTGGGAAAGGCGGAAGCTCTTGTCGCCCTGCACGTGGTAATATTCCTTACCGCGCTCGAACTTGCCCGAGCAGATGCGCATGAACGCGATACGGTCGCGGTGCGCCTTGTTCATGTTTGCCTGGATCTTGAAAACGAAGGCGGAGAAGCCCTCGTCAAAGGGATCGATATGCTCGCCGCTTGCCATACGGGGCAGGGGCGAGGTCGTCATTTTTAAGAAATGCTCAAGGAAGGGCTCGATGCCGAAGTTGTTGAGCGCCGAGCCGAAGAAAACGGGAGAAAGCTTTCCGTGGCGCACCTTTTCGAGATCGAAATCAAAGCACGCGCCGTCCAGTAGCTCCACCTGCTCGCAAAGCTCCTCGCGGCGCTTTTCTCCGATCAGCTCGTCGAGGCGCGCCGTGTCGGAAATATCCACGTCGATGCCGCGGATACGCTCGCGGCCGCGGTGCGCATCGTCAAAGGCGAGGATGCATTTTTTGTCGCGGTCGTAAACGCCCTTGAAATTCTGTCCGCATCCGATCGGCCAGTTCATCGGATAGGTGCCGATGCCGAATTCCTTTTCCAGCTCGTCGAGAAGATCGAAGGGATCTCTTGCCTCGCGGTCGAGCTTGTTCACGAAGGTGAAGATCGGAATGTCGCGCATGGCGCAGACCTTGAAGAGCTTGCGCGTCTGCGGCTCGATACCCTTTGCCGCGTCGATGACCATCACCGCGCTGTCCGCCGCCATCAGCGTGCGGTAGGTATCCTCGGAGAAGTCCTGGTGTCCGGGGGTGTCGAGAAGGTTGATGCAGAAGCCCTCGTATTCGAACTGCAAAACCGAGGAGGTGATCGAAATACCTCTCTGCTTTTCAAGCTCCATCCAGTCGGAAACGGCGTGCTTGTCGCTTTGCTTGCCCTTGACCGAGCCTGCGGATTGGATCGCGCCGCCGTAGAGAAGAAACTTCTCGGTCAGTGTGGTTTTACCCGCGTCGGGGTGGGAGATGATGGCGAAGGTGCGCCGTCTTTCGATTTCGGATCTGAAATTTGCCATAGATGCGTGTTTTCCTCTTTTCGTTTGCCCCGTTTTCCCTCGCATTTTTCATGCGGATCGCGCAAAATCTTTTGTTTTCTTTGCGCGTGAGCGCGGGCATATATATTATCAGTATAACATTATAGCACTAATCTCTTTAAAAATCAAGAGTTTTTTCTTCCGTGCTGAAGCGGGAAAAAAGAAAACCGTCGGCTTTTTTGAGCCGACGGTTTTTAAGAGGCTTATTTATCGTGCTTCAAGATAAAATCCACGATCGGCTGCGGATCGGGAATGCCGTGGGGATGATGGTTTCCGCCGGGCTTGATGTAGACCTCGATGGGAAGGCCTGCATCCTTATATGCACGCTCCACAAAGAAGCCGTTTTCATGATAGGGCACGGTGGTATCGCTGTCTCCCGATGCCATCACGAGCGGAATGCCGTGCTTCACAAGCGAGGGAAGCTTATCGAGGGGCATGGCGCGGTAGGCAAGAAGCTCGGCAAGATTTTTCAGTCGGAGCGCGGGAAGGATCTCCTCAAGCCACGGCTTTTTGTTCTCCACACCGAAGTGGCAGGGCCAGCTCATAAAGTTCACCACGGGCGCGTCGATATAAAGGCAGCTGACGAGCTCGGGGTATCTCTCGGCAAAATAGATGCCGATCATGCCGCCGCAGCTGAAGCCGACGGGCACGCACTTTTCCCGCAGACCGTAAGTCTGTTGCACGAAGCGAACGAAGCGCGCCTTGCGGTCAAGATCCTCGGGCTGACCGAAGCGGTTGTCGTTTTCCACGAAGCAAACGTGATAGCCGAGCTTCAGAAGCGGAATTTCCGCCGCCTCGGGGAAGTGATGCTGATACTCGGTTTTTAAAACGAGGCCGCCCGTAGCCGTTCCCTCCTCAGGGAAAACGACCGTGGCGGGATGCCCTTCAAATTCAAAATTTTTGCAGGGGAAGTCGTTCCATAATTCCATGAGATATTCTCCTTTTTGTGAGATTATGTAAATAATAGTTTGAAAAACAACTAAAAAACGAGCTGAACGAGAAGCATATAGCCGATCGTTCCGCAGACGATGGAGAGCAGAGTGTTGCGCTTCCAAAGATGCAGAAGTGCCACGATGAGGATCGCGATCAGCTCCGGAAGCCCGTAAGGATAGGCGAGGGGGCGCACCTCCTTTAAGCAGTACACAACGAGCATGCCCATGATCGCAAAGGGAAGATATTTTCCGAGGTACTCGATGAAGGGCGGCGTTTCCTTTTTGCCGAAGATCAGAAAGGGAAGCGTGCGCAGGGCGAGCGTGATAACGGCCATGACGGCAACGGCGAGGACGGCGTGAAGCGTTTTATCCATTTTGCCCCGCCTCCTTTCCTTCAATCGGGCGGCGAAGCAGAACCAGAGAGAGAAGGATCAGCGCCATTGCGGGGATCAAAAAGCTTTCGCTTCCGAAGACGAGAAGGCAAAGAAGCGTGCAGCCTGCGCCTGCAAGCGCAGGTCGATGCTCCTTTTCCGTCACCCATTGCTCCACGAAAATGGTGACGAACAGGGCGGTCATTGCAAAATCCACGCCCTCGGAGGAGAAGGGAAGGAACGCGCCCGCAAGCGAGCCGAGCATACAGCCCGTGATCCAATAAAGGTGATTTAAAAGAGAGATCGCGAAGTAATAGCTTTTTTCATCCACGAAGTCGGGCACGTGCACGCTTGTGACGAGGGAGTAGGTTTCGTCCGTCAAGGCATGCATGAGGTAGAGCTTTTTTGCGCCCGCGCCGCGATAGCGGTCGATCAGGGAGATGCCGTAAAAGAGGTGCCTTGCCTGCACCATCAGCGTCGTTACCGCCACGGTGACGAGGGATGCGCCGCCCGACAGGAGCGAAACGCCGACGTATTGCATCGAGCCCGCATACATAAAAATGCTCATGGCCAATGCCCAGAGCGCACCGAAGCCCGCCACGCGCAAAAGAATGCCGAAGCCCAGCCCCAGCACGAGGTAGCCCGCCATGACGGGAAGCGTGACGATAAAGGCGCGCCGAAAGATTTTCAGGTTCATTTTTTACTTCCTTGCTTTGTATTTATTCTATTGTAGCATATAAAGCGCCCTTTGGTCAATGGGTAAAAAAATCTTTTATAGATATTTACTTTGATTCTTTTTTGTGCTATACTATGAGCGATCCGCTTCGGCGGATAGATTTCATACAGGAGAAAGACAATGAAAAAATGTGAAACCTGCGGCCGCCCTCTTTCGGATTTTGAGGTCAAATTCCATGCAGAGGCCCACTCGCCCGACTCGGTGAGCGGAAAGTGCTGGGATTGCTCGCATGCCGCCGATGCCTTTGATGGTGCGGACGTCGAAAACAAGGGACATAAAAAGCAGATCACCGTGGTGATCGCCTGCGCGGCACTGTGCTTCCTTCTCTTTTTACCGCTGCTTCCCTATCTCGATTCTTATGAGCTTCCGCTCCTTTTGGATCTGTATTCCGGCGTGGCTGTTTTGCTCTGCATCGCGCTTGGTGCGATCGCCTTTTATCCAATCCTTTCGCGCTTCCTCGCAAAACGCAAGGAAAGCGCTCTGCGCATCGATCCGCCCGAGCAGAGATACGGAACGTCGTATTCCCCCGTTACCACCCATTACGAGGCCAAGGAGCGCTTCGACGGTACGTTCGTTTTTAATAAGGTCACGCGCGGCGGTGCGTCACAGGTGGATCGCTGGGGATGGCACGGCACGAGCAATGAAAAGGTGGACGGACTTCTCGGCGCATACGGAAATTTCATTGAAAAGGTGATCTATCTTGCCGTTTTGACTTTCTTCGGCGCGGCGTTTATCTTCTGGGCGATCCCCTATCTTGCGTATGCGGTTGTGAAGGATAAAATGAGTGCCGAAAAGCGCGCGAATATCCCCGAGGGACTGCAGAAGGCGTATGCGGTCAGCCATGCGGCGGCGAAGCCCATGCCCCTGACGTATCATGATAAGGTCGGTTTCCTCGTCAGCCGTGAGGGCTGTAAAAAAGCGCCTGCCGCGCCTGCCGGCAACGCATTCCTCAAAAACTTCAAGGAGGAAGAAAAAAAGGCCGCGCGCCTTCCCTTCTTCTTCAAGCGCTACGGTAATACGGCGTATATGATCGTGGATTATAAGGAATGCGGCCTTGTCGGGGTTTCCTTCGTGCTCGTCAAGGACGGAAAGAGTCCCATCGAGAAGCGCATCGTCATCGGTCGCTCCTTTGCGGATACCGATCCCGCCGCCTGGGAGGAGGATTACAAGGCGCTCGGCGCATCCTCGCGCACGGTGTATAGCATGGCTTGGTATGAAGAAAAAATGACGGCACTTCTGAAGGATTCCCGCAAGGAGATCCTCGGTGAATAATTTATGAGGTCTTGATGATGAAAAAATCCTCTGTCGCAATGGCGTACGCCTCGATCCTCGCGGTCGTTTTGATCTGGGGTATTATCCCCACCTTTAAAAAGGCGCTGATCGGCGGCCAATTTTCCGCCTCGGTCTACACCGCGATGACCACAACGGCAGGCGCGCTCGCTCTGCTCGTGCTTTCGCTGAAAAAGCTACACCTTTTGAATAAGACCTATTTCAAGGTCGCTGTTCCGACGGGGCTTGCCGTTGCCGCCGCCTCGCTCGTGCAGGCGATCGCGTATAACTACGATGCATCTCCCACTAAGCAGGCCTTTCTTGAAAATCTTTCCTGCGTGATTGTGCCGATCCTCATGCTTCTTATCGTCAAAAAGAAGCCGAGCGTGATCACGGCGGTTGCCGCCCTCGTCTGTCTTGCCTCGTCCTTCGTGCTCGGAGATATCTTCTCGGTCGGGCTCTCGGTCGGCGCGGCGGATATTCTGAACGCCTTGGCGGGTGTTTTCTACGGCGTGAATATCGCCTTCACGGGCATTTACGCAAAGAAGCTGGATGCCAAGCTCTACGTGATGATCCAGCTTTTCGTGCAGGGGCTTTCGTCGGTGCTTATGGCGATCCTCTTGCATTTCGTGCCCTTCGGCGGCACGCGCATCGATCCCTTCGTTTTCACCCCGAGGCTTTGGCCGATCCTCGCCGTCATGGGCGTCGGCATCGTCACCAACGCCGTGTGCTGGACGCTTCGCACCTCCTCGATGAAGTACGTCAGCCCCAGCGCGGTCGCGGTCATCATGCCTTTCTCTGCCGTTGTCACGGGCATTCTCTCGGTGATCCTCGGCATGGATCGGATCTCATGGACGCTGGTGGTCGGCGCGATCCTCGGCCTCGCCGCCGCCCTGCTCTCCTCCTTCGGTGACTTAAAAGAGAGCAAAGCGCAAGCCGAAAAAGAAAAATAAATCAAGCACAGAACAAAGCATAAATTAAAGCCATTCGCTTTATCGCAATAAAGCGAATGGCTTTAAATGTAAATAAATATTATAAAAAAACCGCCGTTTTCGGCGGGTTTTCTTTAGTAAATTAATTTTTTAAGCAACCGATAGGTACAACGAATACGCCATCGGCGCGGCGATAGGCATAGTCGCCAATTCCTGTCAAAACCATCAAAAACGAAGGTGCGTTCATTTTATCGGTGTCGATTTTTTCTTTCATGGATTTTAAGCTCCTTGCCCCTTCTTCGATCAGATTATCTCCGCCAAGCTTGATTTCAATTAAGCCGTATTTCCCGTTTCGAAGATGTATAACGGCATCGCATTCCTGTCCGTCCTTGTCGCGATAGTGATAAACCTCACCGTTCAGGGAATCTGCGAATACGCGCAGATCGCGAATGCAGAGTGTTTCAAAGAGGAAGCCAAAGGTTTTCAGATCTCCAATCAGATCGTTTGGGCCAATGCCGAGCGCGGCGGTTGCGATAGAGGGATCAATGTAGTATCGCGTATCGGAGGATCGAATCGCGGTTTTGGAGCGCAAATTCGGATTCCATGCAGGCAGATCCTCTATAACGAAGATTTTTTTAAGTGCACCAATATAGGAGGCAACGGTTTCCTCGCTGATTGGGGTTTCGCTTCCGGGGGCGACGTCCTGCATCAAAACGGTGTTGGGGGCTTGCGTGCCTTGATTGCGGGCATAGGAGCGCATGAAGCGCCGTACTCTTTCGGGATTTTTTTGCACGTTATCTGCACGGTTGATATCGGAGTGCACCACGGCGTCGTAATAATCGATGGCTTGATCCAGTGCAATTTCATCGCGCATATCCACCGCCTGCGGCCATCCGCCGCGGCAAATCAGAAACGCGAGTCTTTCGATATTGAGATCAGCGCCGCCGTCAATTTCCATTTCGCCGTCGAAGAGGCTTTTTAAGCTGACTTCGCCCGTGGAGTCTCCCGATTCATATAAGCTCATGGGGCGCATGGTCAGCCAAGTGAAGCGCCCGGTGCCCGAATGCGTGATTTCCTTGGTGTCGGCGGGAACGGCTGAGCCTGTAAGCACAAATTGCCCGAGCTCGCCGCGATGATCCACTTCAAAACGGATGGCGTCCCAAAGCTTTGGTGCAAGCTGCCATTCATCAATGAGTCGGGGTGTTGCACCGTTTAAAAGCCTTTTGGGATTGATCTGTGCCATGGTAATGTTTTGTTCCTTTTTTTCCGGATCGTCCATATACAGCGTGCTGGCTGCCCACTGTTCCGCCGTGGTGGTTTTTCCGCACCACTTAGGGCCTTCGATCAATACGGCTCCTTTGCCCTCCAGCTTTCGTTTTAAAATATCGTCTGCAATTCTCTTTCTGTATTTTTTCATGAGAGGAACCTCGATTTTTATCGTTCTGACTGTATTATACACTATATTTTTCAAAAATACAATAGTTTTCCGACGATTGTCTAAAAATTTTTCCGACGATTGGCGGGATTTTTTTCCGACGATTGGCGTTTTGGATAAAAAATGAGAGAGCAGATCGGTTGCTTTGGCCGAAATACTCTCTCGTTTTTGTTATGGGAGCTTAAGTGAAAATTACTTTTCCGTTACTTTCGCCATGGACGAAAGCTTGGTGCTTTCGTTTTGGAGCACGCGTTTTGGCTCAAGCCTCCCTTGTGTAAAGGGAGGTGGCATTTTCAAAGAAAATGACGGAGGGATTGTTTTAATCTTGGTGGGAAGAAAGCGCTTGGCTTACCATACGATCGATATATAAGCAAACTCCGGGAAAGTTGTTATGAATAACGGAATTTTGAATTCTTATTACTTGTAAGCCGTAAGCGTTAAGAAAAGCGGTTCTTTCTTCGTCATGAGCCTTGCCTTCTTTCGTATAATGACCGGAACCATCGAGCTCAATAATCAGCTTGGCTTTTGCGCAATAAAAATCCGCTATGTATTTTCCGAGAACCTTTTGTCTGGAAAAACGCACGGGATATGTACGCAAAAAATCATACCAAAGATGTTTTTCCTCTTTTGTCATATTTTTGCGTAACATTTTTGCGGTTGGAACTATTTCCTTTTTGTGCTTTCTTTGCATAAACAATCCCTCAGTCGCTTCGCGCCAGCTCCCTTTACACAAGGGAGCCTTTGCTTACTACTCGTTTTTGTTATGGGAGCTTAAGTGAAAATTACTTTTTGGTTACCTTTGCAAGGCTTGAAAGCTTGGTGCTTTCGTTCTGGAGCACGGTATTTTCTGCGATCAGGGAGATCTCGCTGTTGCCGCCGAAGGCGTAATCCATTTCCTTGGCGGTGCGCAGGTTTTCAAAGCGCAGATTCTTTGCCGAGATGCAGTCCTTGAAGTAGACCGCCGAGATGGAGTCCAGCGTGACGCGGTGGAACTTGCTCACGTAGTCAAGATCCTCGCGCGAGGGAGAGGTGAGCGCGCCGTAGGTGAGATCCTTGACGGTGACGTTTTCAAGCTCGCAACCGTTGAAGTAGATGCCTGTGCCGCCGTCGTCCACCATTTGGATGTTTTCAAAATAGGAGTCGCAAAGCGTGTTGGCGATATAGCAGCCGAAGCGCGCGCGGGTAACGACGTCGCGCACGGTGACATTTCTCATATCTCCGATGCGATTGAGTCTTGCCTGATAGTCGCTGATATCACCGATGCGGATCGCGGCAAGCGGGCGCCAGATCTCGGGGGGTGTGGTGTCCTGCACGCCGGATATCTGAACGTTATAGATCTTGCATTCGCCGCGGCAAAGAAGGCGTATGATGTCACAGCGGTGGCTCATCGTGGCGCGGATACCGTGCACGACGATATCGTGAATATCGGGATCCATATCCGTATCATCGCCGCCCGTGCGCCTGAACGGATGGCCGAAGTTCGTGAGAGCAAGCATATCGTCTCCCGTTCTGCCCGAGAGGTTTTCCACAAGGAAGTCGTGGCAGCCCTCGCGGATGTCGCATCCGTCCTGGTTCTGGTTTGCGCCGTCCGCATCGAACCATATATCGTGCACGTGTCCCCACGCGCAGTATTCAAAGTTCATGCACCAATAGCGTGGGCGGATAAAGCGGATGCCCGATATCTCCACCCGTTCCACGTTCTGCATCAGAATGCCGATATTCGGGATGCAGTTCGTAAAGCCGTGGATGGTCCTGCGGCCGGCAAAGTTGCCGTTTTCATCGTAGATCGTGAAATTGTTTTCGATCAGATCGTTCGGCTTTCCGCCGTCCAGAAGCGCGTTGCCCGTGCCCGTGATCTTGATATCGAAGTTTCTCGTTTCCTTTTTCCACCATTTGCCGAGCGTGGCATCGTTCACAAAGAAATTCGTATAGGTATCGTCCACGAGGCGCATATAGCAGTTTTCAAGCAGGATATTCGAGCCCGTGTGCAAAACGATCGCCTTGTCGATCTCCCAAAGGCATTCGCCTCTGCGCTCGTTGATGCGGGGGATCACTACGGTTGCGCCGTATTTAGCCGCCTCATCCACGGCGGCCTGGATCATTTTGGAGTCGCTTTCAAGGTGCTTATATTCGTTCGGTGAATAGATGGATTGCATAATGTTTTCCTCCGATGCTTCGTTGCTTTTTGTGCCTAAAAGGACACGCGCGGTATACCTTGATTATACCGCGCGCACCTCTGTTTGTATTTAGAAAATCGTTTCTATTTTTTGTAAAATCGTAAATTTTGAAAAAATTTTGCTATATCGAAATTTACTTTGTGCGAAGATAGATTACTGGTTGCCCCAAAGCGTGCTTGCGGTTGCGATCTTATCGTAATCGCTCATCTTATAAGAGCCGCTCTTCGGATCGATGGGGATCAGCTCCTCCTCGAGCTCCTCGATCCTTTCGATCCTGCCCGCGCAGTAGTCCAAAAGACGGCGCTTGCAGGAATCCACTCTCGTGATCACACCGCCGACGCGCAGCTCCTGTGCATCAAAGCCGTAGGTTTTGTTCTCTGCGTACCACTGCTTGCGGAAGGCGAGAAGGAAATCGGAGAGCTGCTTATAGAGTGTGGTGTAATCCTCTTTCGCGAGGCGCAGAAGCTCTGCCTTATCGCCTGCCTTGTATGCCGCGCGCGTTTTGACGCCGAGCTCATATTTTGTTGCGAAAACGGATGCCATCTTCGCGTAGCAATCGAAGAGGTAGCCCCATTTTCTGGTTTTCTTAGCATAAGCGGCAAGCTCCTTTGCGATCGTATCGAACGTGTCGCTGTGCCCTTCCTTTACGCAGGTGTCGTAGATGCCGGAGAAGAGGTCGGAATAGAGCACCTTTCTCGATGCGCGCTCGGTGCCGACGTGATCTGTGTGGATGCAGTCCAGATCGTCCAGGCGCATAAAGGCGTCGTAATCAAAGCCGAAGATGCGCTTGAATTTCGCCTTGATCTTTTCCTCGTCCGTATTGCCGCGCATATATTCCGCGATGTAGTGCAGAGCGGGGAGGGTAGCATAGCGGGAGCATTCGCATCCGTTGTCACCCCAGATGGTCATCACCACGTTCTTGACCTTCATCTCGCGGCAGGCATCGATGGCGGGCTTCATGGTTGCGATCGAATAATGGTTGGCGGGGCAAAGCGAGCGCCAGCACCAAATGCCGCCCGCAAACCAGGTTTCGTTTTTGAACTGCGCGTGGGTTTTCAGATTGTTGAGATAGCGCTCCTTTTTCGTGCTGTAATAATCCCAATAAACAAGCTCCACGCCCTCGGGAACGGCCTCGATCGCATCCTTCGGCACGGTCTTCACACCCTCGTCACCGAGCAGGGTGTATTTTCCGCCCGTCCAGGGGCGGATGAACATATCCGACCAAATGATCGCGCGACAGCCGTATTTTTCCACCATGGCGTTCACTTTCTCGAGGTGGCGCTTCATCATGGAAATACCGTCCTCATAGCCGTATTTCGTCAGATGGTTGCCGCGGCCAAGCTCCCAAGCCTCGTCCATACCGATATGGATGCGGCGGGTGCTGAAGCACTCCGAAACCGTCTTGATCATTTTTTCCACAAGCTCATAGGTGCGCGGATCGTCCACCATCAGGGTGTCGTCTATCTCGAAATTTGCCTTGCCCCATCTGGAATAGGAGCGCAGGTGTGCTAAGGTCTGAATGCAGGGAATGATCTCGATGCCGAGAGAATTCGCGTATGCGTCCAGCTCCTTCATTTCTGCGATGCTGTATCGGCCACGCAGGTAGCCGAAGTGCGGCTCACCCTCGATCTCGTAGCAGTCCTCGTTATAAAAATAAACGCAGTTGTATCCCATCTTTTTGAGATATCCGAGATATTCTTTAAAAGCGGGAATGCTCATCACGGCGTTGCGCGAAAGATCGAGCATCACGCCGAAGCTTTGCGGCTTATAGGCTTTCATGTTTTTCTCCTTGTTTTTGAAAAGTCTTCCTTATTTATATAAAGGATATTTTTATCATATATTTTTTTGCCGGAAAAGTCAATAGCAAAAATTGATGGTTTTATTTTGAAAATGCCAAAAATTGAGCTCATCCTTTTTCTGTTTTTCGCCGAAAGCATAAAAAGAAAAAGGCCGCTTCCGGAAAAGGAAACAGCCTTTTTCAAATGCTCTTACAGGAGGAACGAAGCAGCTGCTACTGCCGCGCCTGCGATTATAGCAAGGATAAGGATCGTGGTGAAGATACGACGAGCCTTGCGACCTCTTGCATACTTACGTGCGCTCTTGAGGTAACGAGAAATAGGATCCTTCTTCTTCTTCAGGGCAAGAGTAAACTTCTTCACCCACTTGAGGTCATCCTTCTGAACCTCTTTGATGTGACGAACCGCATTGGGCTCAGTCTCAAAACGACGAGAAAGGGACTGGTATGCGGAGAGCTTACCGAGAACCTCGTCACGGTTGGGCGCAAAGCGAGCGGACTCCAGGCGCTTCACGTATTCGTCCACGCCGCCGGCGGTAACGCCGAACTTCTCCTGGCATCTGCTTTCCAGCTGAGCATACGCCTTGATGTAGTTATTATTGATTTTCTTTTTTCCCATTTCATACACCGCCTATAACTTGTTGTATTTATTATACACTATAATTTTGAGAATTGCAAGAGTTTTTTGGAAAAAAATAAAAAAATATTAAGAATTTTTTTTAGAAAAGGAACAAAATATCCGAATTTCAATTTGAGAAGCTTTTTTTTATGCGTTTTTTTGATCAGCAGCACAAATTTTGGATAAGAATCGGCAAATTTTGATCTTTTTTTAAAAACGTATTGACTTTCCTTGAAAGTAGTGATACAATACAAAATTGTGCTTTAATAATATAATTAAAAAGAGGTCGCCGCAAGAAAGGTCTGATCTCTTTTGGAGGAAAAAATGGAAATTTTACTTAGTGTTGCGATCGCGCTTCTTTGTGGTCTTTTGATGACGCGCGTGATCAAGCCTCTGGGACTTCCCGCCGTTACGGGATATCTCGTTGCGGGTATTCTGATTGGCCCGTACGTGCTCGGCGCTTTCGGCGTTGAGGGCCTCGGCTTCGTTTCGATGGAATACGTGGAGCGCTTCGGCGTGATCGCGGACGTAGCTCTCGGCTTCATCGCCTTCTCGATCGGTAACGAGTTCCGCCTTTCGCAGATCAAGTCTATCGGTAAGCAGGCCTTGATCGTCGGTGTCATTCAGGCTGTGACGGCCACGGTTTTCGTGGATACTGCCCTGATCGTTATGAGCTTCATTCTCGGAAACGAGGTGTTCCCGATCAGCGCGGCGATCACCCTCGGCGCCATTGCCACCGCCACCGCCCCCGCCGCCACGCTGATGGTCGTCCGTCAGTATAAGGCGAAGGGCCCCTTGACGAACATTCTTCTTCCCGTCGTTGCGCTGGACGATGCGGTCGGCCTTATTATCTTCGCCGTTTCCTTCGGTGTTGCCAAGGCGATCGACCTCGGCACGCTGGATATTATCTCTATCGTTCTGAATCCCTTGATCGAGATCGTGTTCTCGCTGATCCTCGGCGTGCTGATCGGTCTGATCTTCTCCGAGGTGGAGAAGCACTTCCATTCGCGCTCCAAGCGTCTTTCCGTGTCCGTCACCTTCGTGATCCTCACCGTGGCGCTCACGATGATCAAGATCCCGCTTGGCGGCGGCGTGGAGCTTGCCTCCTCCTCGCTTCTCACCTGCATGATGCTGGGCACGGTGTTCTGCAACGTCTGCGAGTCCTCCGAGGAGCTGATGGACCGCGTGGACAGATGGACGACGCCTCTGTTCGTTCTCTTCTTCGTTATCAGCGGCGCAGAGCTTGAGTTTTCGATCTTCGCGCAGGGCGCAATGGTGCTCGTCGGCGTGGTTTACATCATCTTCCGCTCTGCGGGTAAGATGACGGGCGCGGCCTTCTCCGCCAAGCTCTCCGGCTGTAACGATACGATCGTGAAGTACCTCGGTATCACGCTTCTTCCCCAGGCGGGCGTGGCGCTCGGTATGTCGGTGCTTGCCATGGAGCTGACGGGCAATGCGGGTGTCGTTGTACGCAATATCGTTCTGTTCTCGGTTCTGATCTACGAGCTTGTAGGCCCGTTGCTCACCAAGATGGCGCTCACCAAGGCGGGCGAGATCATTCCCGAGCATCGCAAGTCCTCGAAGGTTTTGAACGAGTCGCAGGATGTAAAGAAGTAAGCTTAAGGTCGGTTTTAATGATTTAAAATTGCATAAAGTAACGGCAGAAGCGCTGTTTTTTCGACAATGCTTCTGCCGCTTTTTATTTTGTTATGCCTAAATGCGATAGCATCACAACAGCATAGCCTCGATCTTTATAAGGAAATAAGCTCTGCCATATCATGCAGCTCCTTCATGCGGTCGGCGCGCTCCTTGGCGTGCGCGTGCATGCTGTCAAGCTGCTCCTTCGTGAAGCTCTGCATTTCCTCCTCGGTGGCAATGCCCTTATAGAAGCGGTCGAGCACCAGCGCATAGCGGATGTCGGTCGCAACGAGGCTGCCGAGACGCTCGCAAACCACGAGGTCGGACTTGCCCTCAAGAAGCTTATCCACAGCGAAAACGCCCATACGGGTGGCTCTTACGCGGTCTGCCAGAGAGGGGTTGCCGCCGCGAACGATGTGGCCTACGCGAACGAAGCGGGAATCAATCTTCGCCTCGTCGTTGATTCTCTTATTGAGCATGGGGCCGAATTCGGAGCCCATAGCCTCGGAAACGAATACGAGGAAGTTTCTCTTGCCGATGGCGCGGGAGTTCTCCATCTTCTTGAGGAGAGCGTCCACGTCGGTATCAAATTCCGCGATCACAGCGGCGGTCGCGCCGGAGGCAATGGCGGTCTGCAGAGCGATATCGCCCGCGCCGCGTCCCATAACCTCAACCACGTTGCAGCGCGCGTGGGATTCGCCCGTGTCGCGAAGCTTGTCAACGAGGTCGATAACGGTGTTCATCGCGGTGTCAAAGCCGATGGAATAGTCGGTGGAGGTGATGTCGTTATCAATCGTGCCGGGGATACCGATGGTGGGAATGCCGAGTCTGGAAAGCACGGAAGCGCCCTGGAAGGTTCCGTCACCGCCGACGGCAACGATACCGTCGATGCCGAACTTTGCGCAGTTGGCAAGCGCCTGCTTCTGTCCCTCGGGTGTCTTGAACTCGGGGCAACGGTCGGAATAAAGGAACGTGCCGCCCTTGTTGATCACATTGGATACGTCGCGCACGGAGAGCGGACGGATGTCGCCGCGGATCAGACCCGAGTAACCGTGGTAAATGCCAAGCACCTCGATGCCCTTGGCGATGGCAGAGCGAACTACGCCGCGAACTGCGGCATTCATGCCGGGAGCGTCTCCACCGGAGGTGAGAACGCCGATACGTTTAAACTGTTTCATTTTTGCACATCCTTACTGAAATAGATTTAAAATTATTTGAACTGAATAATATTATACAACACCGTGGGAGAAAATACAATGGGATTTTACAAAATATTTCACAAAAAAATGTGTGAAAGATGTAAAAATGCCCGAGAAAAGATTGACAAAGAGGTTGTTTTGTGCTAAAATGATAAGCGTAAAAAGATAAGCATTATAATAAGGAGGGGCATATATTGGAAATTGCAATTATAGCGGATGACAACAAAAAGGAATTGATGGCACAGTTTTGCATTGCGTATTGCGGCATTCTCAGCCGCCACCATCTTTGCGCAACGCATACGACGGGAAAATATATAACCGATGCTACGGGCCTTGATATCGAGACCTATCTGCCCGGACCGCAAGGCGGCACGGATCAGATCTCCGCTCGTGTTTCCTATAACGAGATCGACGTGCTCTTCTACTTCAGAGGCACGGATTCCGAGCGCCCGACCTATGAATCAGACACCAATATTCTTCGTCTTTGCGACGTTTACAATATCCCCGTGGCTACGAATATCGCCACCGCAGAGGTTCTGGTTATGGCACTGGATAAGGGGCAGCTGGATTGGCGCGAGTTTATCAATCCCCGCAGTGAATATAATATGAAAAAACGCGCGAAGAGATAATTCTTCGCAATTGAGATTTTGCAGCATGAGGCAGGCGCGCGGCTCGGACGATGATCGTGCGCCTGCCTTCTTGATGCTCGGAGGATAAAAATGGCATTTATTAAGGAAGGCAGGTTTTCGGTGCGCTCGCGCATCGAGGATCTGGACGAGAGCGGTCTTGCTACAGAGGCGGAGCAGATCGAAAATACGAGCGCGGGCTTTTTGCGCGAGGGAGAGGGAGAGCTGCTTCTCACCTACACCGAGGGAGAGGGAGAAGGGAAGACCTTCTCGCAGATCACCGTTCTTTCGGATAGCGTGATCGTCACCCGCCGTGGCGCGAGCGAAAGCTCTATTCGCCTGAAAATTGGCGAAAAGCATACTTCTGTTTACAAAGTGCCGCCTTATGCCTTCGATATGGAGGTGGAGGCGATCCGCATTCGTAACAGTATGAGCATCAAGGGCGGCAAGCTGGATCTTTTCTATTACATGACGATCGGCGGCCAGCGCCGCAAGGTGCGGCTGACGGTGGAGTTTGCGCCAAGCCCGCTTCTCGGCGCATAAAAAAGAAAAAAAGGAGACGTATATGGACGCGCAGGGACTCAAGGAAAAACTGAATACCGCACCTGCCGACTGGTACGTTTTCGGAGGCGAGGAGGAATATCTGAAACGGTATTATCTCTCGCTTTTGCGCGCAAGGCTCGTGCCGGACGAGGCGTTCGCCGCCTTCAACCACGTGGTGTTTGACGGTGCGGAGGTGGATTTCGGCGCGCTGGCGGATGCGATCAAGGCGCCGCCCATGATGGCGGAATATAAGCTCGTCGAATGGCGGTATGCCGATTTTGAAAAAATGAAGGAAAAGGAGAAGGCCGCGCTTTCGGAGCTTCTCGCCTTGAAAAAGGAATATTCCTACACGGCCTTGGTCTTTGTCACCACGGCGGAGGGCTTCGAGATGGGAACGCAGAAGCGCCCCGGCAAGCTCGTCACCAAATACGGCAAGGAGCTTTGCATCGTGGATTTCGCGCTCTCCACGGAGAACGCGCTTCTCGCATGGCTGAAAAAGCATTTTGATGCTGAGGGCATCGCCGTGACGGCACAGCCCCTGCGCGAGCTTTTGCTGCTCGTCGGCAATTCGATGGATCTTCTTTCGCACGAGGTGAAAAAGCTGTCCGCGTATCTGCATGCGAACGCGCGCGCGGAGTTAACGGTTGCGGACGTGCACGCCGTCGCCGCAGGCACGGTTCGCTCGGATGCCTTCGCGCTTTCCAACGCCGTGTACGAGGGAAACCGCACGCTTGCCTTGGATGCCATCCGCGAGATGAAGGCGGAGAGGATCGACAGCATCGTGGCGCTCGGCATGCTTATTCGCATTTATCAGGAGCTTTTGCCCGTTGCCATTCTTGCCGAGGAGGGGAAGGAGCCGAAGGATATCGAGGCGGCTCTGAAGATCAATCCCTTCCGTCTAAAGCACATGTTCAAGGCCGCGCGCTCGATTGGAATTTCGCGCCTCGGAGAATGCATTGCGGCGCTTTCGGATATGGACGTTGCATCCAAAAACGGCGGCGCCAACGGATACAGCGCGATCGAGATGTTTCTGCTTCAGTATCTGTAATAAACATATAATGTAAATAATACTTTTCAAAAAGGATGTAAAATATGAAAAAACTACTCTCGTTGCTTCTTTCGTCTTTGCTTGTTTGCACGCTCGTTCTTTCGCTTTCCTCTTGCGGATACAGAAAAACGTTCACCGTTCGTATGACTGTGAAGGACTACGGCACGGTCGATATCGAGCTTGACGGCAAGGCCGCTCCCAAGACCGTGAAAAACTTCGTAAAGCTCGTAAAGGACGGCTTCTATGATGGGCTGACCTTCCATCGCGTGATGGATGGCTTTATGATCCAGGGCGGCGATCCGAAGGGCAACGGCACGGGCGGCACGAAGCCGATCAAGGGCGAATTTCTTCTGAACGGCTATAAAAACCCCATCGCGCACGAGCGCGGCGTTATCTCCATGGCGCGCCGCGGTGACGATTACGATAGCGGCTCCTGCCAGTTCTTCATCGTGCACCAAACCTCGTTAAACAACACCCTTTCTCTCGACGATCAGTACGCCGCCTTTGGCCATGTAATCTCGGGTATGGAGGTCGTGGATGCGATTGTGGAAAATGCGATCTCGATCGGATCAAACGGTGAGGTTGCAAATCCCGCCGTGATCGAAAGCATCGTGCTGCTGGAGGATGGCCCAAATCCCCTTCCTATTGTTCTTTGTATTTCTTTTGGCGTTTTAGCTATAGGCGCGGTTCTTGCGCTTTGCATTGTTTTTCACACAAAAAAGAAGAAAAAAGCGGATTCGCCATCCGTTTGGACGGTTCGTAAATGATTTTGGAATATTTTATACAAAAAACGGATGCTCAAAGCCTTTCGGCAAAGAGCATCCGTTTTCTTATTAATGCCTTTAGGCAGTTGAGCACGAAGTGCGAAACAGACAACCACCCGCTATGCGGGTGGGCAACAAAGGTTATACCCTTGCATGGGGCGTATGAAACACAAGCCTTCCCCTGAGGGGGAAGGGGGACCACGAAGTGGTGGATGAGGAGTTGGTTAGGAATCATCACACCTCATCCGTCAGCCGACAAGCGGCTGCCACCTTCCCCCACTGGGGAAGGCTTATTGTCATTCTTACTCTCAATTATAGTGGAAAAGTTTCCCCAAGGCTTTTCCTTTGCAAAACCCAGCGACTTGAGTCGCTGGCTGGTGATATTGGCTTTTAGCCCTTGTGCATACCACCCGTTTGACGGGTGGTTATGATTTTTGATATGAAACGCTTTTTTCTTTACATTTGCTCGGTGCTTCTCCTTTATTTGCGCTTGGAAAAATCGCTCGGGCGCTTGCCCGTGATGCGAAGGAACATTTTGTAGAAGTTGGATGCGCCCGAGAAGCCGCATCGCTCCGCGATCTCGAGCTTCGAAAGGTCGGTGCTTTTCAGCATTTCCACGGCCTTTTCCACGCGCTTGATGGTGATATATTCCCAAGGGGAAATGCCGTTGAGCTTTTTGAATACGGAGGAAAAATAGGTAGGGCTCATGTACGCTACGTCCGCGATGGCGGAAAGCGTGAGCGGCTCGGAGAGATTTTCTCCTATATAGTCGATCGCGCGGCGCAGATTTTTGACCTGTGCGGAGGGGGTGGCGGGGCTCGCGTCGGTGCGCACGCAGTCAAAGCGGCGGATGAGCGTGGCAAGGATCGAAAAGAGAAGATACTTTGCCGTGATCAGCGAGCAGCTCTGTTTTTGCTCAATTTCTCTCTCAAGCGAAAGGATCATTTCGCGTAGCGTGCCGCTCCCGTCCCGAAAGCGGTTTTCGAAACTATCACTGCGCGAGGAAAAGAGGCCGAGAAGCTCTGCCGTGTCGCTATGCTCCCAAAGGATGCGCGGCTCAAAATGCACGTTCAAAACCTCCATATCCTCCGAGATCTCGGTGATGGAATGCGTTTCGCCCGTGCCGAAAAGAAAGACGTCTCCCGCGCGAAAGGGATAGGACTTTTTTTCCATGGCGTAGATACCCGCGCCTTTTAAGAATACGGAAAGCTCGCATTCCGTGTGGTGGTGGGCACGGTAAGGGCGCTTGCAGGCATAGAGGCTTGAGTGATAGGTTTTGATCACGGCGCGGCCGCAACCGTCCGACAAAAGATATTCTTTCTCTCTCATGGCGTCCTCCGAAACGGAAAATCATAAAATAGTGGATATTTTTCAAAACATTTGCCTTTTTTGGCCGTGCATTGTATGATATAATTGTAGCATGAAAAAAACAAAAATGCAAGGAGTTTCTTCATCTATGGCGAATTTGAATGAAAAAATAGCGGAGAACGTGAACGTTTGCTCCTCTCCGTCCGAGCTTAAAATAACGGACATCCGCGTTGCCAATATCACAGGTGCGCCCAAGCATTGTCCTTTAATTAAAGTATATACGAATCAAGGCCTCGTCGGTTACGGAGAGGTGCGCGATGCATCCAGCGCGACCTATGCTTTGATGCTGAAATCCCGTCTGATCGGAGAAAATCCCTGCAACGTGGATAAGCTTTTCCGCCGTATCAAGCAGTTTGGCGGCCCTTCCCGTCAGGGCGGCGGTGTTTCGGGGCTTGAGATCGCGCTCTGGGATCTTGCGGGCAAGGCGTGGGGCGTTCCGCTGTGGCAGATGCTGGGCGGCAAATTCCGCGACAAGGTGCGCGTGTACGGTGATACGGACGTGGACGGAAAGCATACCGGCACCGATATGGGAAGAGCCATTCAGAAACGCATCGATATGGGCTTTTCCATCGTGAAAATGGATCTTGGCATCGAGCTTTTGTACGGCGAGCCCGGCACGCTCAACGCGCCGCTCGGCATGCTTGAGGATATGCAGAAATATTCCATGAAGGCGATCTCGCATCAGTCCGGCTCGATCGATATGGATATGATGCTCGGCAAAAACTATGAGGTGTTCACCATTCCGCATTATGCGACCGGCATTCGCATCACCGAAAAGGGACTCGATATGCTCGAGGATTACGTCAAGCAGGTGCGCGCCGTGGTCGGCTACGAGGTGCCTCTCGCAATTGACCACTTTGGTCACGTGGCGATCGAGGATTGCATCAAATTTGCAAAGCGGCTTGAAAAATACAATATCGCATGGCTCGAGGATATCCAGCCCTGGCATCTGACCGATCATTACGTGCGCATTGCCGAAAATTGCAACGTGCCGCTTGCCACGGGTGAGGATATTTATCTTGCGAAGAATTTCCGCCCCTTGATGGAAAAGCACGGCGTTTCCCTGGTGCATCCCGATCTTTTGACGATCGGCGGCGCTCTTGAAACCAAAAAGCTCGGCGATATGTGCGAGGAATACGGCGTTGCCATGGCGATCCACATGGCGGAAAGCCCGATCGCCTGCATGGCGGCGATCCATACCGCGGCGGCGATCCAGAACGTGATGGCCGTGGAATTCCATTCGGTGGATATCCCTTGGTGGAACGATCTGGCAAACGGCATTGCAAATCCCCTCTTTAAGAACGGATTTGTGGACGTGCCGAACACGCCCGGCCTTGGTATTGAGAGCCTCAACGAGGAGCTGATTTTGCAGCACATGCATCCGAAGTATCCCGAGGCATGGGCGAATACGGACGGGTGGAACAAGGAATGGGCAAACGACAGGGAATGGAGCTGACGCGCGATGAAAAATGAACTGACGATCCGCTGGATCGGGCAGGGCGGGTATCTTTTCTCGGACGGAGAAGCAACCGTCTGCATCGATCCCTATCTTTCCGACGTTGTAAACCGCGTGGCAGGGCGCGGCCGCATGGTAAAGGCACCGTTTGCACCCGCAGAGCTGAAGTGCGATGCGGTGATCTGCACGCACGATCATCTTGATCACGTGGATATCGACGCGATCCCCGAAATGGATAAGAGCATCCCGTTTTACGCGCCGTCGCATGCGGAGAAAACGCTTCGCGCGTGCGGTGTGACGAAATACAATCCCTTTGACGAGGGGGCAAAATACACGGTCGGCGCGTTTACGCTGGAGGCGGTGTACGCCCTGCACAGCGTGCCCGCGATCGGCGTGCTGGTGCATCATGGCGATCTTACGATCTATATCTCGGGCGATACCGAGTATGACGAGAGGCTGGAGGCCTTGAAGGATAGAAAAATCGACGTGATGATTATCTGCATCAACGGCCGCCTTGGCAATATGAATGCCGAGGATGCCGCCCGTCTGACGAAAATTCTTTCGCCTAAGGTCGCGATACCAACGCACTACGGAATGTTTGAAAGCAACACCGAAAACCCCGAGGTCTATACCTCGAAAATCGACTGCGGCTATATTCTCGATTATAACCGCGCATACGCTGTAAAGGAGATTCTCGGAAATGTTTGATCTGAAGGGAAAAACCGCCCTCGTTACGGGCTCAACGCAGGGCATCGGCTTTGAGATCGCACGCCTGCTTGCCGAAAAAGGCGCCAAGGTTTTCGTCCACGGCGCAAGGGACGAAGAAAAATGCAGGGCGGCAAGCGAGAAAATCGCGGGCAGCATTCCCGTGACCGCCGATCTCTGTGCGGTTGACTGCGCCGAGGTGCTTTTTGCAAAAACGGGGGAGGTGGATATCCTCGTTCTGAATGCTTCCATTCAGTATAAGAAGCCGTGGGATGAATACACCGAAGAGGAATTTGACACGCAGATGAATTGCAACCTGCGCGCCTCCTATTTTCTGATGAAAAAATATGCCGAGGGAATGAAGAAAAAAGGCTTCGGCCGCATCGTCACCCTTGGCAGCTGCAATCAGTATAACCAGCATCCCGAGCTGTCTCTCTATGCGGCAACCAAGGCGGCGCAGTACAAGATGGTGAAAAACTTCGCCCCCGCGCTTGCTCCCTACGGCGTAACCGTCAACAATATTGCGCCCGGCGCGATCGCAACGCCGCGCAACGCCGCGATCTTTGAGGATAGAGAGAAGCGTGCCGCCGTGGAGGAAAAGATCCCCTGCGGCCGCTTTGGTACGCCTGAGGATATTGCCCCTGCCGTTTTGCTTCTCTGCTCCGAGGAGGGCGCGTATATCACGGGTAGCGAAATCGTGATCGACGGCGGACTTTCACTGAAATAAAACGAAAGAGAGAAAAATATGTCCATTCAAAATCTATTGGAGCTTTTCCATGAAAAGAGAGAGGAAACCGAAAAGCGCATTGCAGACGGCATCGAGAAATATCGCAAGGGTGACCTCGAAATTCTCATCAAGGACAAAGATGGCGCACCCATAAAGGGCGCGCGCCTTACCCTCTCGCAAAAAAATCACGAATTTAAATTCGGCGCCAATCTCTTTATGCTGGACGAGATGGAAAGCACCGAGAAAAACGAAAAATATAAAAAAGCCTTCGCCGAAACCTTCAATATCGCAACGCTTCCGTTTTATTGGAATGCCACCGAGCCGGAGCGCGGGCATCTGCGCTACGGAAAAAACAGCACGCCGATGTATCGCCGTCCTCCGATCGATCTTTGTATGGAGTTTTGCGAGCAGAACGGAATCGAGCCGCGCGAGCACGCTTTGGCGTACGTTTCACTTTTTCCAAAATGGCTGAACGATCTCAGTGTTCCCGAAATCAAACGGGAGCTTGAGCGCCGTTATCAGGAAATCTCCGAGCGCTATGCCGACAAGATCCCCACGATCGAGGTAACGAACGAGCTTCTTTGGGAAAGCAAGTACGTTGCCGTTCCGTCCATTTACGAGGAGAACGACTATCTTGATTTTGCCTTTGCGCTTGCCAAAAAATATTTTCCCAAAAATCAGCTTGCCATCAACGAAGCGCCCTTTGTCTGGAGGGAAAACGCGAGAACCACCGACCACTATTATTCTTACGCGGAGGCCGCGATGCATCGCGGCAATCGCATAGATGCCATTGGTATGCAATACCATCTCTTCTGCAAGCAAGACGAAATTTACCAAGCAACACGCAAGTATCTGAGCCCCGAATGGCTCTATCGCCACATGGATCTCTATGCGCGCTTCGGAAAACCACTGCAGGTTACCGAAATCACCATTCCCGCATTTTCAAACGATCCCGAAAACGAGGCCGTTCAGGCCGAGCTGATCGAATGGCTCTATTCCATCTGGTTCTCGCATCCCGCCATGGAGCAGATCATTTATTGGAACTTGGTGGACGGCTACGCATATGTAAACGATCCGGAGAAGATCAAAGACTCGCAGGGAGATATGACCATCGGTGAAAACGTGTATTACGGCGGCCTTTTCCGCTTTGATATGACGCCGAAGCCCGCCTTCTTTGCCATCCAAAACCTTATCAAAAAGAAATGGCACACCGATACCTCTCTCGTTACCGATACCGAAGGACGCGCAAAAATGCGAGGCTTCTACGGAACGTACGCGTTCACTGTGGAAACGGAGAACGGCATCGAAACGAGAGAAATCACTCTTTCCAAAGACGGCAAAAACAACATCGAAATCATCCTATAAGGAGAACAATTATGCATTTTAATGACAGAGACGAAATTATAGCCCTCACTCCGATGTGGAAGGGAGAAAGACTTCCCGACGGTCGCCCGAAGGTGGATGAAAAATACCTGAAGGCGCTTCGCACGCTGACCCTCGAGGAGGTTTGGAAGCCCATCTTCGTCAAAGGCTATGAGAGCCAATTTGAAGGAAGGCTGCAGACCTTACATACCGATGGCAGAAAGCTGATCGGCCGCGCCGTGACGGCAACCTATTGCCCCTACCGCCCCGACCTTGACGCCTTTACGAAGGATAAGGGAAGAGAAGAGGGCAGAACGGGCACGTACAATCAATGGGTGATCGACAACTTAATGGAATATGACGTCCCTGTCATTGATATGTACGATAAAATTTATAAGGGAACCTTCCTCGGAGGCAACCTCACCACCGCACTCAAAAACAAGACCAAGAACGAAAACGGCGGTGCGGTGATCTGGGGCGGCGTCAGAGATACCGAGCAGATGCATAAGGTGGAGAATACGCAGGTCTACTTCCGAGGCATTGATCCCACCCCCATCCGTGATTTTATCATGACCGGCTATAATACGGTTACGCGCATCGGTAATGCGGTATGCCTGCCGGGTGATGTCGTTTTTGGTGCGGGCGGCGGCGTTCTCTTCATCCCCTCGCATCTCGTGGAGGAGGTTGTCGGCGGTGCGGCGAAAACGCAGGTGAAGGATCTTTTCGGCTTTGAGATGATCAGCCAAAATAAATTCACCACCGCGCAGATCGATAAGAACACCTGGACCAAGGAAATGCTCGATCTTCTGATGGATTTCATTGAAAAGGATGATCGCGCCGAGGCTTACCGCGGGCTTGACTGGTCGCAGGAATACGAATATGCGATCAACGGAGATCCGAGTGATACGCAGTCTGCACTTTAAAACTTTAAAGGAGAAACCACTATGCAAGCAATGAAAAGAGAAATCGTTTTAAAAAGCTATCTTGAAAACAAGGAGCGCATTGACCGCTACGTCAGCGAGGGCATTGAAAAGCACCGCAAGGGCGATTTCGTGCTGAAATTCAAGAGCGGCGGAAAAAAGAAGGTAAAGATCACGCATAAAAAGCATACCTTCCTTTTCGGCTCGACGGCGTTTATGCTGGATTCCTTCGAGAAGGAAGGAAAGGAAGAGGAATACAAGCGCCTGTTTGCCAACCTCTTCAACCAGGCGGTCGTGCCGCTGTATTGGTCGGATCTTGAGCCCGAGGAGGGAAAGCCGAGATTTTCGAAGGACAGCGTGAATATTTACCGCCGTCCGCCCGTGGATCTGGTGCTCGAATTCTGCGAGGAATACGGAATTGAGCCGAAGGGGCATTGTATGCTATGGCATGCATTTTTGCCCAAGTGGTTTCTTGAAAAGGACGTGGAGGGCAAGAAGGCGGCCATGGAGCGCCGCTTTGCCGAGATATCGGCACGTTATGCCGACAAGATCCCCTCGTTTGATATCGTGAACGAGTCGGCCTCCAATTATTTCAGCGGCAGAAAGAATCTTTTCCCGGACTACGATCGCCACGGCATGAAGCTTGGCGCAAAGTATTTCCCGAACAATATCAAGATCCTGAACGAGACCAACGGCGCGATTTGGAGAAATTTCTTTAATCAGGCTGAATACGTGCCCTTCAATATGCAGCTGCGCGAATTTATCCGCGAGGGCATCCCCTTTGACGAGATCGGCCTGCAGTATCACGTCTTTGTTCCGAGAGATGAGATCGAGGGATTGCAGGCGCAGAATTCCTTCCTTCGTGCCGACGTGATGCTTGAGGCTATGGCGCTCTTCAATTCCTACGGCTATCCGATGCATATCTCGGAGATCACGATCCCCTCCTATGCGGGCAAGCTCCCCGAAAACGAGGCGATCCAGGCCGAGCTTGTGGAAACGCTTTACAAGATCTGGTTTGCCACCGAGCATATGAAGTCCATCGTTTGGTGGAATCTTTGCGACGGCTACGCCGCCTACGCGCCGCTCGGAAGCGAGGAGGGCGAGAACCAATATGCGGGCGGCCTTTGCCATTTTGATATGACGCCGAAGCCCGCGTATCTTGCGCTCGATCGGCTGATCAACGGGGAATGGCGCACGAATATCGAATGCGAATGCGAGGGAGAATTCTCCTTCCGCGGCTTCTACGGCGAATACGAGATCGAGGTAACCGAGAACGGAAGGACCGAGACGCGCACCGTTTTGCTGGATAAGGACGGCGCGTGCGTATCGCTTGACAATTAAAGTCTTTAAAATAATAGAAAATTTCCATAAAAAACGGCGGTGCAGGTATTGCACCGCCGTTTTTTTTGTGCTATAATCAAAAATAATCATATATATGCGCTCTCGCGCACGGTGCGGCGAGGGGAAAATGAAGGGAGAACGGAATGCTACCGCCTATCGTTGCACAGATCATCGGCCTTGCCGCCGTTTGTCTGTTCCTTTTAAGCTATCAGATGAAAAGCCGCGGCGGCATCATCGCGATGAATCTCACCTCCCGTATTCTTTACGTGGTGCAGTATCTTCTTCTCGGCGCGATCTCGGGCGCGGTGCTGGATATTCTCGGCTCGGTTGCCTCCTTGGTGGCGGGCAAGCGGAATGCGCCCTTTATGAAAAAGCATATTCGGCTCGTTTTCGTTCTTATGAACGGCGCGATCGTTTGCGCGGGCGTTGGCATAGCGATCGCCAACCGAAGCGCCTTGGATCTTCTTCCCGTCTTCGGCGTGCTGCTGCACACGGGCGCGTTCTGGCTGACGAGGGAGAGAGTGATCCGCATCGTTTCTCTGATCGGCTCGCCCTTCTGGCTGACCTATAATTTTGCAAGCCGTGCCTATGGCTCTGCTCTCGGCGATCTTCTGACGATGGGCTCGATCGTGATCGCCTTGATCAAGTATCGCAAGCGCGAAAAGGGGGAGGAGAAGGAAAATGCAGTATAAATGCTCGGTATCCGCGTGCGGCGGCCGCGCCGTATGGGACGGAAAGAAAATTTGCTTTTCGGCGGATCGGGATACGCAGGATGCGCATTTTGCGCTGACCTTCGACTTTTTCGCATGGGAGCAGGATACTTTCGTGTTTTTGCCTGCCTGCGTATATGACGGAAACCGCATGGAAAAGCGATACGGCGAATATCCCTTTTCGTATCTGCCCTCCGATATTTCGGAGCATCCCGCGCCCGTGATCTCGGACGTGCCCGCGCTCTCTCCCGACGGAAGCGGAAGGATCGAGGTAACGGCGGCGGACCTTTCCGTGCCCTGCTTCGGTATTTATTACCGCGAAAAGAAGGAAGGGCTTCTCGTTTTCACCGAGCAGGCCTGTAAGGGAAAGAATATCGGCTTTTCGGTAGAGAGCGGCCGCGCCGTCGTGCAGTTTCCCGCCATGCGGGGAAATGCTTACCGTATGGGCAACAGTACATATCCTTCTTCTGACAGCGGCTTTTCCGCCGCGGCGGGGGAGAGGGTTACGTCCGAGCTGCGCATCCTTTCCTTTGCCTGCGATTCGCTTCCTGCGTTTTTTCAGGTCTTTTTTGAAAACCGCCGATGCCTTCTTTCGGATGCGCCCGCGCCGCTTTCGTATACCGAAGCGCTGAAGGAAGCGCTGGAGGGGCATATGAACCGCGATTGCTTTGACGGGCGGTATTATGCGGAAATGAATCATCATTTCAAGTGCGGCTGGGTGGGCGGCCCTCTGACGGCGCTGGCCATGCTCGGATGCGGCTCGGAAGCCTCCAAGGAGAATGCGGAAAAAACGCTGGACTTTATGTGCGCGCACACCTCGCCCGAGGGCTTCTTTTACAGCTTTTATGCCGATGGGCGCGTGCTGTACGACGGCGGCCGCGCACCGCACATGGATAAGGCAATGCTCGTGCGAAAAAATGCGGACGGACTTATGGCGCTTTTAAAGGTGCTGATGTGGTACAGGGAAAAGCCCGCGTGGCGTGAGGCGGCAAAAAAATGCGCAGACGGCTTTCTTCGTGTTTTTGACCGATACGGACATTTCGGGCATTTTCTGAATATCGAAAACGGTGATATGATGGTCGGCGGTACGGCGAGCGGCGCATCCGCGATCGGGGCCTTGACGCTTGCATACCGCTATTTCAAGGAAGAAAAATATCTTGCCGCCGCGGCTCTTGCGGGCGAGAAATATTATCGGGATTTTGCCGAGAGGGGAATGACCTATGGCGGCCCGTCCGATGCGCTTTGCGCGCCCGATAGCGAGAGCGCCTATGCCATCGTCGAGAGCATGGTGCTTTTATATGAAAGCACAAAGGAAACGAAATGGCTCGAATATGCAAAGAATTGTTTATATTATCTTTCATCTTGGGTGATGCCGTACGCTTTTTCGTTCCCGAACGGATGCGAGTTTGAAAGGCTTTCCGTGAATACTGTGGGAAGCGTATTTGCCAACGCGCAGAATAAGCATTCCGCGCCTGGGCTTTGCACCGCCTCGGGCGGAGCGATCTATCGGCTGTATCGGTACACCGGGGATAAAAGAATATTTTCGCTTCTTTGCGATATCGTTTCCTTTATGCCGCAGTGCGTGTCCACGGGCGCGCGCCCGATCTATTCGTGGGACGATGTGCCGACGCGGCTTTCCGAGGGCTGGATCTGCGAGCGCGTGAACACGAGCGACTGGGAGGGCGAAAAATGCGTGGGCGGCGTCTTTGCCTACTCCTGCTGGCCCGCGACCTCCTTGCTTCTCACCTATGCGGAGCTGATGCAAGATGAAAATTTTTTACATGATATAAAGACGATCGGTAAGGAGAATACGTATGCTGGATAAATCGCTGGATTACTTTCCGCTTATGATGACCAAGACGGATACGAAAAATTATCCGCGCCACGCCTTGCCCGAGGGCTATACCTTCCGCTTTTACCGCGCGGGAGATGAGAAGGATTGGGCGGCGATCGAATGCTCGATCGGGCAATTTGATACCGAGGCGGCCGCGCTTCGGATGTTCCGCGCTGAATTTATTGAAAATCAGCGGCTGAAGCCCGAGGAGCGCATGCTCTTCGTGATCGATCCCGAGGGAAATGCGGTTGCGACCGCCTCGCTTTGGGACGGTGATTATTTCGGAGAGATCAGGCAAAGATTTCATTGGGTCGCGGTGACCGATGCCTGCACGGGCAAGGGAATTGCAAAGGCTATGCTTTCGCGCGTGCTGGACCTCTATAACGAGCTTGGGTACGAGGGCTTTTTGTATTGCCGCACGAGCACCTGGAGCTATCAGGCGATCGGCATTTATAAAAAGCTCGGACTCGTGCCTTATCGGGAAGATGCATCCCCCTTTAAGGACGTGCCCGACGAGGGCTTTGCCGAAAAGAATCTTGCCGCTTGGGCGGCGGTGGAAAATAAGCACGCTCTTTATAAGAATAAAAACTAATAAGAATAAAAACTAAAAAGGAGCAACCTTTATGTATAACGAGAATTCGCTTGATACGCTTTGCGGTGCGCTCGCTTATGCGATGGGCATTGAGCCGCCCGCGCACGCGGCGGAAAAGAACGTCGCGCTTTCCGAGTTTATTGACCGCGTCTTTGACGGAGGCAAGGCCGACCGCGTGGTCATGTATAACCCCGATGCGATCGCGCAGTGGATCTACGAAAAATATCCTTACTTCTGCAAGGCGATGGAGAAATGGGCAGAGGTGAAGATCCCGCTTCGCTCGGTAATGCCCTCGGTCACGCCGGTGTGCTTCGGCACGATGTATACGGGTGCTCAGCCCGCCGTGCACGGAATTCAGAAGTACGAAAAGCCCGTGATCACGATCGATACGCTCTTTGACGCGCTGATCCGCGCAGGAAAAAAGGTGGCGCTCGTGACGTACGGAAAATGCAGTCTCAGCCGCATCTTCCTTGAAAGAGATATGGCGTATTATCACTACGAGGATGGCCCCATTGAGCAGGTGAACGCAAAGGCGATGGAGCTGATCTTAAAGGACAAGTACGATTTCATTCTGATCTACAACGGAAATTATGACAGCGTCATGCATAAATTCGGCCCCGAAAGCCCCGAGGCGCTCGGCGAGCTTCGTGCAAATTGCAGCTTTTACGGCACGCTTTGCTATGCGATCGAGGAGCATTGGAAGCATCACAATACCCTCGTCGGTTTCGCAATGGATCACGGATGCCATGAGATCGACGGCGGCTGTGGCTCACACGGCCTCGATATGGAGGAGGATCTCAATATCCTTCACACCTATAAGGCGTTTCCGAAAAGTAAATAAAAGTAAACAAAACGGCGTTATTTTGCGCTGAAAAGGAGATACTATGAATACGGTCAAGTTTAACAAAGGCGGCGCGCTCGTTGTAGCGCACAGAGGGCTTTCGGGCATCGAAAGAGAGAATACGAACGCGGCGTTCGTTGCCGCAGGCAACCGCTCCTACTACGGCATTGAAACCGATTTTCGCCGCACGGCGGACGGAAAATTCATCATCAGCCACGATGCATCTATGAAGCGCGTGAGCGGTGAGGACGTAAACGTTGAGGCGGTCAGCCTTGCGGTGGCGCAGAGCGTTGTGCACTTCGATAAGGACGGAACGAAGGATCGCATAGACCTTCGCGCTCCCTCGCTTGAAAACTATATTTCCATCTGCAAAAAATACGAAAAGCAGTGCGTATTGGAGCTGAAATCCACCTTCACCGAGGAGGAAACGGCGGCTTATATCGAGATCATTCGCAGTCTTGGCTATCTTGAGCACGTGACCTTTATTTCCTTTATCTACGAAAACCTTGAAAAGATCCGCGCCTACTATCCCGAGGCAGACGTGCAGTTCCTTTTCTCGGAGCTGACGGACGAGATCGCCGAGAAGGTAAAGCGCGACCGCTTTGACGTGGACGCTTACTTCAAGACGCTGACGAAGGAGGCGATCGCCGATTTCCACGCGGCAGGCCTTAAGGTAAACTGCTGGACGGTGGATCTGCCCGAGGACGGCGAGAAAATGGCCGAATGGGGCGTGGACTTTATTACCTCAAATATTCTTGAATAAAAGGAAAAATGCTATGAACGAAAAGATTATTCGCGCAGTTGAAAAGAACAGAGAGCTGATCCGCGAGGCAGAGCGCTATATCTGGGCGCATCCGGAAACGGGCTACCGCGAGGAAAAGACCTCGAGGTATCTTGAAGAAAAATTTGAAGCTCTCGGCTACAAGTTCACGCTTGCGGGCAATATTCCCGGCTTTATCACCGAGATCGATACGGGGAGGGAAGGGCCGACGGTCATGATCCTCGGCGAGCTTGACTCTCTGATCGTTCCCAATCACAAGGAGTGCGATCCTAAGACCGGATACGTGCATTCCTGCGGACATCACGTGCAGACCGCCACGCTTCTCGGTATTGCCGCCGCGCTGAAGGAGGAGGGAATGCTTGAGGGGCTTTCGGGCAAGATCCGCCTTTGCGCCGTACCCGCGGAGGAGCTGATCGAGATCGGCTATCGCAACGGCCTTCGCAAGGAAGGCAGGATCCGCTATATGGGCGGTAAGGGCGAATTTCTTGCGCGCGGACTTTTTGACGGCGTGGACGTTGCCTTTATGGTGCATGCCGCACAGAACTACGGTGTGACGGGCGGCAGTGTCGGCTGTATTGCCAAGACCGTACATTATAAGGGCGTTTCCGCGCACGCGGGCGGCTCTCCCTGGAACGGTGTGAACGCGCTTTATGCCGCATCGCAGGGACTGAATGCCGTGAACGCATTGCGCGAGACCTTCAAGGAGGCAGACCTCATCCGCTTCCACCCCATTATCACCCACGGCGGCGAGGCGGTGAACGCCATTCCCGAGCGCGTGACGATCGAAACCTACGTGCGCGGCAAGACCTTTGAGGGAATCCTTGCGGCCAACAAGCGCATCAACCGTGCCCTGGCGGGTGCGGCACTCTCTATCGGCGCGCAGATCGAGATCGTGGATATCCCCGGATACGCGCCCTTGATCAACAACTGTGATCTCTGTGCCCTTGCCAAGGATGCGGCGGACGATATCATCCCCGAGGAAGGCTTTTATATCAGCACGAACATCGGCACGGGTAGCACCGATATGGGCGATCTCTGCTGCGTGATGCCCGTCATCCATCCGTATAGTGCGGGTATGATCGGTAAGAGCCATGGCGATGATTATTACCTTGAGGACTTTGACCGTGCCTGCATCAAGAGCGCAAAGTTTCAGCTTCGTCTGCTCTCCATGCTGCTTGAAAACGGCGGCGAGCGTGCCAAAAAGATCAAGGAAAATTATGAGCCTATGTTCCCGAGCTTCAAGGATTACCTCGATTATGTAGATAAGATCAACCGCGATGGAGACTGTATCACCTATAACGAGGATGGCTCGATTGAGGTTAAAATTTAAAAAAAGTAAATAATAGTTAGAAAAAAGCCATTCCGCAAGTGCTTGCGGAATGGCTTTTTTATTTGTAATTATTAGATAGGCAGAGCCATAGAGGGAGATGCGATCTGGCGCTGGCGCACCCACATGAATACCTTTTCGGGATCTCCTTCCTTGCCGGGGACGTAGGGAAGTCTTTGCTGCTCCAGCTCCTCAAGGCCTTTGACCTCTCCCGCAAGGTAGGCGGTGATGCGCTCCTTGGTGGTGGCAAAGCGGTTTTCAAGCATGCCGTAGCGCATATCGTGCAGCTCCCAGCCGAAGGGCTTGTTGTAGGCGAAGTGCGCCTTCTTGTGCGCTTCCTTCAAGAGCTTCACTCTTTCGATCACCGTGTCGCAAAGCGCGGCCATTTCCTTCAGGGTGGCGGCATCCTTTTCATCGTATGCCTTTTTCAGGCGGATACCGAAATCGGACTTGATCTCAAGCAGCTCGGAAAGCAGCTCGAGGATCTTGAAGGCGGGCGTGAATGCGCCCTGCTTGTCGGATACGGCGCGAATGCTCGCCGTGGCTGTTTCGTAATGCTTGCCAAAGCCGTCTGCGGGAATGTGCGCATCCACCAAGGGGATCATCGGATCGTTATAGCAGAGGGCGCGCGTAGCGCAGAAGGCCTTCTCGCTCGGATGCTCCAGCGCTTCAAGAAGCATGAAGTCGTCATAGCAAAGACCGCCTGTGGCATCGGCGAAGGTCTTTCTCACGCCGTCCTCGTTGAAGTCACCCGTGTAATCCATGTCGGCAAACCAAGCCATACCGGGAAGCGTCAGCATCGAAGAGCCCTCCGAGCCGTTGGTCCAAACGGTCGCCATTACGTCCTTGACACCCTTGCGGATGCAGGAGCGCAAGGCGCTGATCGTTGCCTTCTTGGAAATATTGTAGTTGGGGGCAAAGCCGCTCCAGATCCAAACGCCGCCGGCAAACATCGTGTCGCCGGGGATCTTCTTGTGCTCGTCCAGCAGATGGTCGAAGCTTTCCTCGCCACGGTCGCCGTACGCCCAGAAAACGGGGCGCGCGCCCGCAAACTTTTCGTCAATATCATCGGGAAGCACCACGCGGTCGTCGTACGCTCTGAAATTCGGCAGATGCTCTCCGTAGAAGTGGAAGGGCATATCGGACCAGATCATTGGAGCAAGACCGCGCTCTCTCGCGAGGTCGCAAACCTTTTTCAGATGCGGGAAGAAAAGCGCTTCCTTGGTTTCATAGCCGAATTCGCGCAGATGCGAGCCGAGGCCGAGATCGTCCGATTCGTCAAAGCCGATATGGATCTTCTTTGAGGAGAAGCACGAGGTGATCGCGTCCAGCACGTCGGCGATGAAGTCGTAGGTCTCCTTTTTGCCGACGTTCAAGGTCCAATGCGTATCTCTGTATGCGCCTGCGGCGGGCCATTGAAGCACAGCGCTCATGTGGCTGAGAAGCTCAAGGCAGGGGATCAGCTCGATGCCGAGCGAGATCGCATAAGCGTCAAGCTCGCGGATCTCCTCTACGGTATAGCGGCCGCGCATGTAGCCGAAGTAGGGGCGCGTCTTCACCTCTAAAATATCCTCGGTGTAAAGCATCAGCATGTTCTGCCCCATCAGAGCCATCTTGCGCATCATGAATTTCACGGTGTCGAGATTTAAAACGTTGGCGCGCGAAACGTCCACCATCGCGCCGTTCTGGCGGAAGGCGGGATGCTCCTCGGTGGCAATATCCTTTTTTTCCTTTGCGGCGCTGACGAGCTGTGCAAAGCCGCGATGCGCGCGTGCCTTGCCGCCGCCGTAGGTCAGGGTAGCGGCGTCGCCCTTCTTTTCAACGAGAAGAATATCCTCCTCGGCGTTTTTAACGGTGACGGTAAGGTCGGGGTTGCACGAGGGGCAGGCGCAAAGCTCTGCACCGATCTCGGGCAGAAGAAGCCCAAGGCTTTCTGCAAGCTCCTCGCCGCCGATCAAACGGATCTTTATCATAGGTAAGCTCCCTTCGGGTTGTTTTGATTTTATTTTATCCTAATTATCGCGCGTTGTCAATATAAAAATTTGTCGTTATCCTATACTGTATTTGCATGGCACTGCGCCTTTATTACCATTTTAGCATAGAAGAATAAAAAAAGCAAACACCCCTTGGTTGTCGGCGAAAAAAGGAGTGACAACCAAGGAGCGTTTTTTAAATTTAAGAAAGGAAGTTGGGATTTGCGAACATTTTACAGTGCAACCAGGTGAAGGATTTTCCGATCGTGCCCGCAGGGCCGCGAAGCGGTAGTCTTTCGCATTCCAGCTCCTCCATTTTTTCGATCTTGCCCGAAAGATAGTCGGCTATGCGCATTTTCACGGTGGCAAAGCGGGAGATCAGGCCGCCGTAGCGCGCATCGTGCAGCTCGAAGCCGAAGGGGCGGTTGTAGAAATGGAAGGATGCGCGGTGCGCCTCGTGCAGGGCGCGCAGCTTTTCGGTCAGCACGTCGCATTCCGCAAGGAGCTTTTCGAGAGCATCCTTGTCATTTGCCTTGTAGGCGGCGGTGAGGCGAAGTCCGAAGTCCGCTTTGTTTTCAAGCACGTCCGAAAGCGCGGCAAGCGTTTTGAAGGAGGGAGCCATATATCCTTGGCGGTCGGCGATCTCGGAAATCTCCTTCGTAAGGCGCGCGTAATGCGCGGAAAGTCCTTCTCCGCTTCCGAGATGCGCATCGGCAAGGCCGAGAAGCGGATCGTTATAGAGGAGTGCGCGGGTGGCGCAGAATGCGCCCTCGGTCGGATGCTCAAGACCCTCGAGAAGCATCATATCCTCATATTTGAGCCCTGTCGAAAGAGCGAAGCATTCCTTCACGCTTTCCTCGTCGTATTCGCCGACGTAGTCAAAATCCGCGTACCATGCAAGGCCCGCAAGTGAATGCACGAGGGCGCTCTCCGAGCCGTTGTTCCAAAGCGTGGCGAGCACCTCCTTCGTGCCGTATTTCTTGCAGGCGCGAAGGGCGGGAAGGGTATTCTTCAAGGAGTGCGAATAGATGGGCGCGAAGCCGCTCCAAAGCCAAACGCCGCCTGCAAACATGGTATCCATGCCGAACTTTTGGTGCTCGAAGAGCGCCTTTTCGTAGTGCTTCTGGCTTGCGTTGTAGTAATCCCAGAAAACGGGGCGAATGCCTGCGGCCTTCTCGCCGATATCCTCGGGGAGGGATACGCGATCGTCAAAATCGCCGAAATCGGGAATATCCTTCGCCGCGAGGCGGAAGAACATATCGCTCCACATCATCGGCTCGAGGCCGCGCTCGAGGAGCATGGGAGAGATGCGTGCAAGATGCTTAAAATACAGTTCCTCGCGCGGAATATAGCCGTATTTGTCGAGCGCCTTGCCAACGCCGAGATCGTGCGTTTCGTCCATACCGATATGGATCTTTCTCGTTGTGAAGGTGTCGCACACGGTGTCGAGGATCTTGCCGATCAGCGCGTAGGTCGCATCCGCGCCGACGAGCATCGTGGAGGCGGTGTCCTTATAGGGCGCGGCGGCATCCCATTTCATGTGCGCCGAGAGATGGCCGAGCAGCTGAATGCAGGGCACGAGCTCAATGCCGAGCGCGAGCGCGTATTGATCAAGCTCCTTGATCTCGTCCTTCGAATATTTGCCGCGCAGGTAGCCGAAGTAGGGGTAGCCCTCCACCTCGAAAACGTCCTCGGCGTAGAGCATATATTGGTTCATTCCCATGAGCGCCATCTTGCGCATCATGTATTTCACGGTTTCAAGGTTCAAAACGTTACAGCGCGAGATGTCTGCCATCGCGCCGTTGGTCTTAAAGAGCGGCTTCTCGGTGAGATTTTCCACCGTCTTGCCCGCCTTTTGATAGCCGATGAGCTTTGCAAAGCCGCGGAAGGCGCGCGCCTTACCGCCGCCGTATGCGAGGGTGGCTTCCTTTTCTTTAAGGGATAAGGAGAGGATATCCTCTTCCTTTTCGGTCACGGTCACGGTGAGGTCGGCATCCTTATCGCAAAGGGACGCGCCGAGCTCGGGCAGAAGTAGGGAAAGCCCCTCCAGGAGCATATCACCGCCGATAAGCTTGATTTTCATATAATTTACCTCTTCTTTCATTCTTTTGAATTTGGAGCGTTATTGCTTTTCCTTTAAAAAGCGCTTCAGCAGGAAGGCGAGAAAATACGGGAAGGTATAAAATTTCCCATTAAACCCGATATTTTTGTTGCCGAATTTGATTCCGTATTTGATATCGCCGTAGGCTTCATCTCCGATCAGATTATTTAAGGATGCGGTTGCTCCGTCTCCTGCCTTGACCTCCACCGGTATAAGAGAATCCGCATCGCGAACGAAGAAATCCATTTCGAGCGTGCCGCGATCGTTTCGGTAGAAGAAGAGCGAATACCCTTGCTTTGCCAGCATGTCGCCGATCACGTTTTCGTATATAGCGCCCTTATACGTGTTGAAGTTTTTGTTGTTGCGCAAGTCCTCCTGTGCCTCTTCATCTAAGGAAGCAATCAGTAAGCCGATGTCTCTGTAATAAATCTTGAAGGAATCGGGATTGTAATTTCCCTTCAACGGAAGCTCGGGGGATTGCATGCAATAGCAGACGTTAACGATGGCCGCATCGGTCAGCCAATCCACCGTGCCGACATACTCTCTGCTCCGTGCGCCGCGCTCTATTTTGGATATTTGAAATTTTTTGTTCTCCTTCCCGAGGAAAACGGGAATCCGCCTGTATACGTTTAGTATTTTTCCATGGTCAAGCCCGCCTGCGTACTTTGTGATATCCTCTTCGTAGTCGAGAAGTATCTGTCGCTGGAGCTTGAGCGTGCCGCTGTAGTTTTTGTTTTTCACGAAAGTTTTTACTACGGCGGGCATGCCGCCGAGAACCATGTATTCTCTGAAGCTTTCAAGCATGACGTCGTATTCCACCTTGGAGAGCGGCGTGAGCGTCAGCATATGCCTATACAGATCCTCGATCTGCTCGGGCTTATATCCCTTGGCCCATAGAAATTCTTCAAAATCCATGGAATGCATTTCGTAATCTTCCTTGTTACCAACGCTGTTGGACTCGATCTCGTGATAATGGATGCCCATCATAGAGCCGGAGCAGATCACGTCATAGCGGCCGTCCATGCGAAAGGACTTCAAGGCGGTGGCGCAGTTGGCGCAAGCCTGCAGCTCGTCAAAGAAAAAGAGCGTTTCTCCCGCAACGAATTCCAGATCCGGATTTTTCAAAGATATGTTCTTGATGATCGTATCAACCTCAAAGCCGTCGTCGAAGATATCCGTATACTGCTTTTGAAGAACGAAGTTGATCTCTATTACGTATTTATAATTGTTTTCTGCGAAATGTCGGATCGATTCGGTTTTTCCGATCTGCCGCGCGCCCTTAACGATGAGCGGCATATGCGCGGGATTCGCTTTCCATTCGACCAAAAACGAATCTATTTTTCTTTTTAATAAATCCTTCATGCGAACCTCCTTTTGCCAATGCGCGACCCAAACGAGCTCGATATAGGTTTGTATTGGCTATGCTTTCGTTATCATTGTATCACAAAAATCTGCTCCTGTCAAGGCGAAAAATCACAAAAATACATCGGTTTCAGAACCGAAAATCACGAAATTCCATTCAAAAATAGAGAAAAAATCACAAAAATACAGGCAAAAACAGAAGAAAAATCACAAAATTACAGAAATCGGGCGGTTTGAAAAAGCTTTTGCAATGCGACCGATGAAAGAACGAGCGGATGCCGCATGCCGGGGGCACGGAGCATCCGCTTTTTTGTGAATTTTAAGAACGGTAAAGACGGAGGATCGTGCCGTCGCAGGCAGGGATGCGGGAGAGGTCGCCGTATAGCGTTTCCTTGACCGCGAAGCCCTCGGCAAGCTGAAGCTCGGGGCAGATCTCTCGATCGGAATAGTTGAGAACGGTGGCGAGGCAGGTGCCATCCTCTTCGGGGTGAAGCGTGATCCCGATGTTCGGATCGGATGCCGTCAGCACCTTGTTTTTCAGCACGTCCCGTGCGGCGAAGCGGTAGATCTTATAAAAGGCATAAGCGTTGAAGCCATCTGCCGCCTCATAGGCGAGCGCTTCTGCGGGGAGGTTGCAGAAGTATACACATCCCTTGCCGTAGCGGTTTTTTAAAAGCACGGGATTTTTATCCTCGTTTTCAAGCAGTACCTCGGCGGTGGTGGGCGAAAGAAGGATCTCCTTTGCACAGTAGGGGATCTTGCACTCGCCGATCCTCACCGTGTGGCTCTTGCCTGCGAGGAAGCCGCGCGATAGCGCGCCGACGATCTCGGGAAAATCCGTGATCTGACCGCCGCCGTAGGAGATATAGAGCGTAGCACCGGCGCGGACCTTGTCAAGAAGCGCGCTCCACGTTTTTTTGTAGATGACCTGCCAGCCCGTGATCATGGGCAGAAAATAGAGCGGTGCTTCGGGGAAATCGCCGTTTTCGGTGTAAGCGACGTCGAGATCGATCCCCGCCTGCTTGCCGAGCGTCAGCGCCGAGATGGCAACCGCTTGCTGTGTCTGGCCGCGCGAGAGAAGGCAAACGCCGTCCGCCTTTCTTTTGGGGAAGGGAGAGGGAAGGCGGGCGAGGAGCGCGTCCATGCGCTTCATGACGTGCGCCACGGGCTTCGGCTCGCCGTTTTCAAAAAAGAGGCCGAGCTCTCTTTCCACCATCGCCCAGGAATAGGGCGGAAAATCCAGGTGCTTCTGTTCGAAGGCGCACCACCATTGATAGCCGCCGAGACCGTTTGCAAGCGAGGAGAGGATCTGAATGCGCATAAAGTCGGCCGCCATTTCGTTGCTTCCGAGGGCTTGCGAGAAAACGCCGCTTTCTTGAATATAAGCGGGGCGAGAGCCGACACCGGAATAGTAAAGGCTCTGCGCCGTCGGCAGGAAGGTCATGCGCAGGCGCGTGTAGGGCTCAACGTCACCGCCGACGGTGGGCGAGGGGTAGGGGTGCGTGGTGAGGATGTCGCAAAGCTCGCCCTGATGCGCGATCTGCCAAGGGGCGTCACTGCCCGAGGAAAGTCCGTGCATACCGCTGGCGATCGGGCGGCTCTTATCCTCTGCGCGAATGGCATCCGTGACCGCCAGCGTCCAGCGGTAGGCCTCGAAGCAGTCCTTTGCCTCGCCGAGGCAGTTGCATTCGTTTCCGAGATCCCAGAGCACGATCGCCTCCTCGTCCTTCAGCTCGCGCACGAAGCGGTGGATAAACCGTGTCATCCACATGATCGCCTCGGGATCGCTGATCAGATTTTTGCCCGCGAGCGCGGGGGGTGTAAAGAGCATACCGCTCATCCAGCCCGTCACGATCGAAGCCACGAGCTTTATGCCGTTTTCCTTTGCCGCGCGGCAGAAATCGCGGAAGTCCTCGATTTTGCCTTCGTCCACGCCGTCACCGTATACGGGCTCACCCGTTTCGGCGTGTATATATTCGCCGTGCGTGCCGCGCCAGGCGTAGGCGTGCGCCACGGGCTGAAAGTCCCGCCAATTCGGGAAAACGCGCAGATACCGCACGCCGTATTCGCGCAGCTTTTTTAAATCGGCGCGGATATCGTTTTTGTCGTAGTGGCGCCACATCTCCGTGCCCCATTTTTGGCTCCAGTAATTTGCGCCGAGAATATATTCGTGTTGCATTTCTTTTTTCACCTTTCAGTGCATTCTGTAATCCCAAGAATAGGGAAGCGGATAAAGAGAGAGAACCTCCTCTGCGCCGATCGATGCGGCGCTCACGCCGCGCTCCTTGGCGAGCCGCTTTGCGTGAAGCTCGATCCAAACGTTGGAGAGCGCGTATTCTCCCTCGCGGATGTCGGGGACGACGAGCGCACCGTTTACGAACTGCTCCGCACGCTCGAAATCCGAAAGCTTCGTGTAGCAAGCGCCGAGTAGCATGCGAAGTCTGCCGTTTCCTTGTATTTCTTCGGGAAGCGTTTCGTAGAGCGCGGTAAGCGCTTCGTAGCGCTCTGCCGCCATCAGAACCTCGGCACATTCGATGCAAAGCGGTAAGTAGCTGTCGTTGAGCGCTACGGCGCGCAGGATATGCTCGGCGGCGCTCTCGGCGTCACCGAAAACGTTTTTTTGAAGCTGTGCAAGGTTGCGCCTTGCCCATGCGTTGTCCTCAAGCTCTATCGAGCGAAGGAGGCTTTCCTTTGCCCTTTCGTAATCGCCCGCGGCGTAGAGCATAACGCCGAGGTGGTTATAATAATACCAGTTTTCGGTCGGTGTGCGCTCCATCAAGGCGAGAAAACGCTCGCCGACGGCGTGGGAAACGATTGGCTCGGAGGAATTTTTGCAGGGAAGCGGCTCGCCGTTTAAGAGCGCCAGCCAATCGGCCTGATCCGCTCCCATGCTGTCCTCGGGGAAGTCGCAGATATCGCTGATCGCTTTGCCGCGCAGCCTTTCCTCCAAAGCACCGAAGCCCGAGCCGTAATAGGTCGGTGCCTCCGTGCGTGCGCGATCGAAGATTTTGGGATCAAGAAGCGGCATCTTCTCCGAAACGACCGTGCCGAGCGCCGCCTTGACCTCGGGAAGCGCGCCGTGCGCCACCTCGGGCGAAAGCGATGCCATGGTGTAGCATTCCTGCCAGGTGATGCGGCTGTTTTTTTGCATGATAAAATGCTCAAGCTGGGTTTTCAGAAGCCCTGCCTGAATTTCAATATAAGGGCCTGCCGTGCGCGTGAGCCATTCGTTCCAATGGCGGCCGCCGTTGTGCTGCCCCCAAACGAAGAGCTTGCGCCCCATGAGGATCGGATCGGAGAAGTGCAAAAGTCCTTTGCCGTCCCCCTCGAGTGCCGCGATCCATTTGTCGCTTTCCTCGGGAATATCGTAGAAATAATCTCTTGAATAATCGGAATTGACCGCGTAGCTGACGTCGCGGTGATCAATGTCCGAAAGCAGTCCCTTATCAAGGAAATAGCGTCCCTCCGTGTAGGTGCAGAAGAAGCTTTCCTCGGTCGGCACGATCACGCGTGTCTTGTTGGTTTCGGGTACGGCGATATTCGACCACCAATACATATAGATGTCGGTATCGTTTTTATTTTCAATCGTGATATTCATGATGAGGGCGTCACCGCGCAGAGCCGCTTCCACGGTATAGACCACGCCGCGAATGCGCTCAAACTCGTACATACGCAGAATCGGCTCACCATCGGCGTTTTCCGCTCTTTGCGCAAAAAGCGGAGAGCAGGTCAGGGGATTATGCCCCTTGATGCCGACGTTCCATTCCACGCCGCCGGAAAACCAAGCGTTGCGAAGCGCGAGATTTGCGGGGCGGAAGATATCGTTTTTGTAAAGAAGCTCGCGGTTTTCCCTTTTGTCGTAAAGCGACCAGAGTCTGCCGCCGAGCGAGGGGAGAAACACGGCGCGCATCGCTTCGTTTTCAAGCACCGCCGCATCAAAGGCGCGCACCGTCTCGGAGCGGTCGTAGCCGTCCTCGATCGAGTAGGGAAGAAGGGTGGATATGAGCCCCTTGCCAACGTTTTTGCCATCCTCCTTCGAGATGTTTTCCGAAACCGCGATGGGTGCGCGGATGTATGCGTTTCTGTGAATATCGGGGAGTGTGTTTTTTATACCCATATCGGCCGCGGGCATCTCGTATTTTTCAAAGCGAAGCTCTGTCATGTAAATCTCCTTTTTTATCCGTCTATTGGGTTGACAAGTGTAACTTTCAATGTTATAATAGCATTAAGTGTTTACTTTTTCAATGAAAAACAGAACTTGTTTTTCTCAAATATTTACATTTTGGAGTTTTTTATGCAGGATGCGTACTATGAGGCGCTGAAGGATACGCGCGGACGGCTTTTTGCCGAGATCCAAAAGGAATATTTCTCGCGCTATCACTTTCACCGCGCCTTTGAGCTGGCGTATATTTTCGAGGGCGAGGCTGAGTATCAGGTGGAGGATCAGATCTTTTGCGCCTCGCGCCATCAGATCATTTTTGCGCATTGCTATTACAGACATCGCTCGTTTGACGCTTTGCCGCACCGAAAATACGTGATCGCCGTGCCCGAGAAGCTTTCGCGGGACGTGTACGAGCTTTTTTCGGACCTCACGCTGCCGCATCTTTTGCCCGATGCGGAATTCAATCAAACGCTCCTTCCGTATTTTGAAGCTCTGAATGCCTGTGACGCGAATACGGCGGAGATCGTCGTCAAGGGCTACGTGAATCTGATCTTCGGGCTTCTTGCCTCGCATTACAAGAGCATCGCGGTGGCGCCGAAAAATAAAAACGTTTCGGTGATCGCGGATATTTTAAGCTATATCGATAAGCATTTGCAGGAGCCGCTGTCGCTTGAGCAGATCGCGCGCGTCTTCGGATATAACAAATCCTATTTTTCGAGAATTTTCAACCGAACGGTCGGCGTACCGCTGAACCGATACGTAAATTTCGCGCGCTTGGACCGCTATACGCTTCTTGAAAAGCAGGGCGGAGAAAAAAGCGTGACGGAACGCATTCTGGAGGCGGGCTTTCCCTCAAGCGCAACCTTTTATCGGGCGAAAAAGGAGAGGGAAGCCCTTTCTTAAAATCTGCCGTTGACGGCGGGATAAATTTATGATAAAATGAGATGAAAGTAAAGGGGGTGGCGGTAAGTGAAATACGATCAGGAGAGCGGTGCGCTTGCCGTCGGTCTCACGGAATGGGTGATGCTTGCGCGGCGCGGCGTCAGCACGGCGCTTCCCGTGGAAGAGGAGGAGGCGCTTTCACCCGCATTGCGCTATGCGCTTCGGGAGGCAATGCCCGAGGCAAAGGAGGAAAAGCTTTTTTATTCCTTCGATGCCGAGGACGGAAAGCGCTTTGATCTGTACGCTTCGGTGCAGCATATCAGCTTTGACAGTCTGACGGTGGCGCGCGGCGTGGACGGAGATCCGAAGCGCCCGCCGCGTGTGCTTACCCAGCAGGTGCGCGGCGAGGGCTATACCGCCGCTTATATGTATGCGAAAATAAAATCGCTCAAAAGAGTGAAGCTTCGCATTCTCTATATCAATCCCGATACCTTTGCCTTCGTGGAGCGAAACGAAAGCCTTTCGATCGAAAAGCTGGAGGAGTTTTTCATCAAATGCCGCACGGCGGTGCTTGTGTACGCGCGCCCCGCGATCGATCGCGTGATGAAAAGACTTCCCTCGCTCGCCGAGCTTGCCTTTCCGTACGGAAAAATGCGCGAGGGGCAGGATGCGTTCGTGCGCGGCGTGTACCGCGCGATCGCCAAGGGGAAAACGCTGTATGCCGAAGCGCCCACGGGCATCGGAAAAACCGTTTCCTCGCTCTATCCCGCTCTGCGCGCGATGGGAAGAGGGAAGTGCGATAAGGTCTTTTATCTGACGCCCAAGACCACCATTGCCTACAGCGCGAGAGATTGCATTTACGAGATGGAAAAGAAGGGGGCCGTGATTCGCGCCGTGATCCTCTCGTCAAAGGATCGCATCTGCCCCAATAAGCGCATTTGCACGGAGGGAGCGGAAAAATGCGAGGCGAGCGAAAACCGCCGCCTGACCGAGGCATCTCTTTGGATGTACGACCATGCACCCACGGTGGCGGAGGAAAGAGATCTTCTGCTGGCCGCCGCGCGCTTCTCGGTCTGTCCGCACGAGCTGTCGCTCTCCTATTCCGAGCTTTGCGACGTTATCATCTGTGACTTTAACTATCTCTTTGATCCCGTGGTGTATCTAAAGCGGTATTTCACCGAGGGCGGCAGCTACGCCTTTTTGATCGACGAGGCGCATAACCTGCCGGACAGAGCCTCCGAAATGTATTCCGCGCGCATCGAGGAGGGCGAGCTTTACGGCGAGGGGCTTTTGCTTCCCGAGCATTCGCCTTTGAAAAAAGAAATAGAAAATGTAAAGAATAGTTTTTATAATATCCTTTATCCGCTCGTCAAGGAGAATACGCACAAGGACGAGGCGGGGAACACGGTCGGCTTTGCGCACGGCAGAGATCTGCCCGAGGGGCTCTTTGCGCTGACGGCCGCGCTCCTGCATGCGGCAGAGGAAACGCTCGTTTCGCAGTACGGCAAAAAAAGCGCCTCCGAGCTTCGCCCCCTGAAGGAATATTATTATCAGCTGAAGCGCTTTTTCGGTATCCTTAACTGCTTTGACCGCCGCTACGAGTATTTTGTTTTCCTTGAGGCGGGCGTGCTTTCCCTGAAGCTTTTCTGCATCGATCCGTCGGGCGTGATCAAGGAGCGGCTCGAAAAGGGGCAGAGCGCCGTATTCTTTTCGGGCACGCTTTCACCGATGGAATATTATAAGTCGGTGCTTGGGGGAGACGGAGAAATTCTGGAGATCCCCTCTCCCTTCGTCAGGGAGCAGATGTCGATCTCGATCATGGATAAGATCAGCACGCGCTTTTTGCAAAGGGAGGATACGCTTCCCGCGGTGCTTCGCGTGATCGCGGCAACGGTGAGCGCAAAGCGCGGCAATTATATGATCTTCACGCCGTCCTTCGCTTATAACGAGGCGCTTGCGGCGGCCTTCCGCGCAAAGTATCCGAAGATTCGCGTTCTTGAGCAAAAGCGCTCGATGCGCACCGATGAAAAGGAGGCCTTTCTATCTGCCTTCCGTGAGGAGGGCGGTGGCTATCTCGTTGCCTTCTGCGTGATGGGCGGCGTGTACGCCGAGGGCATCGACCTTGCGGGTGACAGTCTGATCGGCGCGATCATCGTGGGCACGGGGCTTCCCTCGATCAGCTACGAGAGAGAGGCGATGGCGGCGTACTACGATGAGAAATACGAGGCGGGCAAGCAATACGCCTATATCTATCCCGGCTTCCACCGCGTTTTGCAGGCGGCGGGGCGCGTGATCCGCAGAGAGAGTGACCGAGGCGTGATCGTTCTGATCGACGATCGCTTTGCCGATCCTCTCTATAAAAAAAGAGTGCCACAGCTGTGGCACGGCTTGAAATTCGTTGCGGATGCAAAGGGGCTTCGGATGCTTCTCGATAAATTCTGGGCAGAGGCCGCCGAGGAAAGGGCGCATTTGGATGCGACCGAGGGTGGCTCTCAAAATTAAAATTTTCGTTTTATACCAAGCAGGCGGCCGCTTTGCAAGTCAAAGCGAGCCGCTCTTTGCTTCTCGGAAAGAATGCGGCCGCCCCTTGTCAGCATGATGCGCTCCGTGACAAGATAATATCTTTTTTTCTTTTCCGTGGAAAAGGAAAGCGAAAGAACGAAGGGGCGGTAGCGAAAGCGCTTTTTGGGATCGGGATCGTTTTCGTAGCTCGAAAAAAGGCGCGGGATCGCATCCTCCGCGCTTTGCCGCGCCGCCTTTGCCGCCGCCGAGAGAAACGCTCCGAGCCTCTCACCCGCTACACCCTCGGGGTGTTCGGGAAACGAAATTTCAAGGATCAGAAGTCGCATTCCGCCCTCTGAAAATTCATAGCGCTCGTCCATAGCCTTGCCCCCTTGCTTTTATTTTTCATTCTATGCGGAGGGATGGCGGGATATGCTTTTAGGGACGGCCCCTTTGGCGGTATTCCCGCATGGAAACGCCGTGCTTTTTCTTAAAAAGCGTGGTGGCAAGGCTCAGAGAGCCGAAGCCGCTGTCAAAAACGATCTCTGTGATCTGCTTGTTGGAGCTTAAAAGCATATTGGCAATATAATTGAGCCTGAGCTCCGAGATGAATTCCGAAACGGTTTGCCCCATGTATTTTTTCATGGAGCGCGAAAGATGCTCGCGGGAGCGCCCCGAAAGCGCCGCCATTTTTTCGCTTCCCTCCACGAAGTGTCCCTCGGTGCGCATACGGAGGCAGAGCGCCTCGAGCCACGGCGGCAAAAGCTCCACGGCGGGCGTAAAATCCGAAAAAAGCGTGGTGAAAAGCTCCATCAAAAGAATGCGAAGCGCCGTTTTTCTCCCTGCGCTGTCCTCGGAGGGAATAGCGCTGAGAGAGGTCAGCCGTCTTTTGAAGCGCTCGTAGCCGTGGTGGGATAGCGTTCTTTTCGGCGGCGCGAATTCGCTCAAAAGGCTATGGGAGGGAAATCCCTCGCCAAGATAGGAAAATACGCTTTCCAAGGTCTCTTTTGTAAACGTTAGATTGCAAAACGTGAATTCCTCGTCGCGAATCTTCGAATATTTATGAACGTCGGAGGGGCGGATGAAAACCACGTCACCTGCTGAAAGATCGGTTCTTGTGCCGCCTGCCGTATGGCGGGTGCGCCCCGTCAGCATAATGAACATTTCCGCATAGTCGTGCGTGTGCTCCGTGAAATATTCGGTGCGGCTGTTCACGATACGGTAGCCGATGCCGGTCTCGCCGTCCACGAAGCGATCTGCCGTTAAGGTTTTTATAGCGATAGAAATTCACCGCCTTTCTATGAAAAATATCACAATAACGATAGTATTTTATCATAAAAGTGATTGAAATGCAAGTATAATTTTGATACAATAAAGAAAAGGCTGATGGGAGGGCGTTTTCTATGGCTGTTAAGCTCAAAATTTTCGATCCTGTGATCGTAGCGCAGGGGCCGAGATATAAGGACGTAGGTTGGGGGGAATTTCAATTTCCTCTGATTGGGTATTGCGCCGAGGATGGCACCATTTACGCGAGCATACAGATAACCGAGGACTCCGGGGAGGCCTACGGTGCAAAGCTCGGACGTGCTTTTTTTGCTTCCGAGGACGGAGGCGAGCATTGGAGGGCTCTCCCACGGGAGGAATGGGCGAAGGCCTCGATGCGGCAGGCACTGCGCTTGCCGAACGGCGAGCGCATAAGGCTGGATTCCACGCCCATCGTACGCGTAAAGCCGGAGGCGCTTGTGCAGTCCGCAAGCGTTTTATACGGGCCCGAATCCGGGCGGGATCGCGTGCTGTATCGTGCAAGCGATATTCCCGATTCCTTGGTGCATAAGGGCTGGTACGTGGATCGCTACGATCCGAAAAGCGGCGAGGTGCATCGCGAGCTGGCAAGGCTTGATTGGCCGAATATGGGTATCGGCGGCGGGCGGGATTATCTTTTCAGCCCATGGCCGATCGGCAGGATGCGCTTAGCGCCGGACGGAACGCTGTTCCATACGCATTATTGGCGCGGCTTTTATCCCGAGAACGGAGCGCCCGATCTTTTCTTTCAACAGTATTATTTCAAATCCGAGGACGATGCGCATTCGTGGTCGCTCGTTTCCTCGATCCCCTTCGTTCCCGATATCAGAAGGATGCCGATGGCGTATTTTGCCGATGGATTTTGCGAGGCGGATATTGCCTTTATGCCGGATGGCAGTATGTTTACGCTTCTGCGCACGGGATATTCCTTGGATATGCAGTTTCCGATGTATTACGCTCGATCAACGGATGGAGGAAAAAGCTTCAGCGAGCCGCAGGTCTTTGACCGCCTGGGCGTTTGGCCCACGCTTTGCGCGCTTCCTTGCGGCGTGACGCTGGCATCCTATGGGCGCCCCGGCTTTTTCATTCGTGCCACCGATGCGCGTGACGGCTTGGCTTGGGACGATCCGATCGCGCTGATTTCCGTCGAGGTGAAGCCCGATGCAAGAGAGATCCCTCCTTGCCCCGGAGAGAGCCGTGCGCCGTTTGAGTGGCGAAGCGGCTGCGGCTATTCGGATATGATCCCCCTGGATGATCGATCGGCGCTTCTTGTGTATACGGATTTTTACGTGCCGGATGAAAGCGGCGAAAACAGAAAAACACTGCTTTGCCGAAAAATTGTTGTAGAAGAATAAAAGGAGGATTGATATGAATCTTTATCTTTCAAAAATTCAAAAATGCTGCGAGCTTCTTTTGGCGGCTTCGCGCCGCACGGTGGCAGAGCTTCCGCTCCGCGCGCTGGAGATGGCGGATTACAAGGTGGGGCATAAAGCCCCCGAGGGCGAATATCTGCCCTTCTCCCACGTGGAAGGTCTTGATAAGCGCTACTGGATCAAGACCGAAGTGAAAACGCCGATCGCAGGTGAAAACGAGTCCTTATATTTTGAGATGGTTACCGGTGCTTCGGGCTGGGATGCCACGAATCCGCAAATCATTGTTTACATAAACGGCCAAATGACCTGTGGATTGGACGTAAATCATACGCTTGCACCGCTGGAAGAAAACACGGAGAATGCAATCGATTGTTACCTTTATTCGGGAACGCAGTTTGCGCATTTCCCCGTAAATGCCCGCGTGGTGGCGATTCGCCGCCGCGTGGAAAAGCTTTATTTCGATATGCTTGTGCCGTATGAGGCCTGCCGCGACGTTTATACCGAGAGCTCGGCGGAATTTGCCGCCGTGATGCGCGTGCTTGACAGAGCGCACGCCGCGCTGGATCTTCGCGACTTTGATTCTCCCGCCTTCTTTGAGAGCGTAGAGCGCGCGATCGCCCTCTTGGAGGAAGAATTTTACGGCGCGCTTTGCTCTGCGGAGGGAAAGCCCGTTGTGCATTGCGTTGGCCACACGCATATCGATGTGGAGTGGCGCTGGGATCGCAGACAAACACGAGAGAAGATTCAGCGCTCGGCCGCAACGGCAATCTCCCTGATGAAAGAATACCCCGATTATAAATTTATGCTCTCTCAGCCCGAGCTTTACCGCTATCTTGCTGAGGAGGCCCCCGAAAAGATGGCCGAGGTCAAGGCGCTTGCACAGGTGGGACGCTGGGAGATCGAGGGCGCGCTTTATCTTGAATGCGACTGCAATCTGACGAGTGGAGAGAGCCTTGTGCGCCAGCTTCTTTACGGAAAGAAGTATATGCGCGAGGAGTTCGGAAAGGAAAGCCGCGTCTGCTTCTTGCCCGATGTTTTCGGATATAGCGCCGCTATGCCCCAGATTCTGAAAAAAAGCGGCGTGGATCACTTTATCACCTCCAAGATCAGCTGGAACGATATGAACACGCTTCCCGTGGATGCCTTCCTTTGGCAGGGAATTGACGGAAGCGAAATTCTTTCCTCCTTCATCACCACGTGGTCTTTTGTGAAAAACGGACCGCAGAACCGCCAAACCACCTACGTCGGAAAAAATATTCCCACCTATATCAGAGGCGCATGGGAGAGATTTGCGCAGAAGGAATATGCAAACGTTGCCCTGAATACCTATGGACACGGTGACGGTGGCGGCGGCCCGACGCGCGAAATGCTCGAATACGCCGACCGCCTTGCCAAGGGCTTCCCCGGAATGCCGGTTTTGCGCCTCTCTCTGCTTTCGGACTATTCCGAGGCGCTCTCCTCGCAGTTTGCCGAAAACGTGCAAAAGCTCGGCCGCGCGCCGCGCTGGGTGGGCGAATTGTATCTTGAATATCACAGGGGCACATATACCTCGCAGGCCGCAACGAAGCGCGGTAACCGCAAGTCCGAGCTTTCTCTCGGCGCGGCCGAGGCACTTTCCGCCACGGATCTTTATTTTGGCGGCGATTACGACAAGGCGGGCTTGGAGCTTGCCTGGCGCGATACGCTCCATAACCAATTCCACGACATTCTCCCCGGATCGAGCGTGCATTCGGTTTACGAATACACGAAGGAGGACTACGCGCGCATTCTCGGCTACACCGATAGGGTGAAGGCGGAAAAGCTTTCTGTGCTCGCATCGCGCATCAACACCGAGGGCGGCGTTCTCGTTTATAATCCCCTTGGCTTTGCACGCCGCGGCGAGATCACGGTGGACGGCGAATCCTATACGACCGAAAAAGAAATCCCTGCCTTCGGCTATGCGGTGATCCGCCCCGAGAAAAAGAGCTCTGGTGTTCATATTGGTGAGAGAACTGCGGAAAACGATTTTTACCGCCTTGCAATTGACGGCGCAGGCCGCATCATCTCGCTTTACGATAAGCGCGCGGCGCGCGAGCTTGTGCCCGCCGGCACGTGTATGAATGAATTCCGCTCCCACGAGGACTATCCCTTGCTTTACGACGCCTGGGAGCTGACGCCCTACGCGACCGAGAAGCCCTATGTTCTCGATGCCGAGGCAAAGATCACCTCCGTGTACGACGGCACGCGCGCAGGCTTTGCAATCGAGCATACGTATCGAAATTCTAAGATCTGCCAAACGCTTTGGCTCTATTCCGATTCGCCGCGCATCGACCTTGCGCACGAGATCGATTGGCACGAAAAGCATCAGATCCTGAAGCTCTTCTTCCCCTGCGACCTGCATGCAAATGAGGCCACCTACGAAATTCAGTTTGGCCACGTAACGCGCCCCACGCACAAGAACACAAGCTGGGAAGAGGCGAAGTTTGAGGTATGCGGCCAAAAATGGGTGGATATCTCGGAATATGGCTACGGCTTTGCGCTCCTAAATGACTGTAAATACGGTTATAGTGCGGAGGGAAGCACCCTTGCCTTAACCGTGCTGAAATGCCCCGATGAGCCCGATCCCACGGCGGATGAGGGCTACCATACCTTCACCTGCAGTATGTATCCGCACGTGGGGGATTTTCGCGCCGCAGGCGTGATCCGCGAGGCTTACGCTTTGAATCAGCCCCTCATTTTCTGCCCCGTTGCTAAAAACAGCGGAAATCTTCCCGAAAGCTTCTCTATGGCGGAATGCGATAACCCCGCCGTTATCATTGACGGCATCAAGCGCGCCGAAAAGGGCGATGGCCTTATTCTGCGCCTCTATGAATCCTTCGGTGGCAAGGCAAAGGCAAAGATCCGTGTGGCAGAGGGCTACACCAAGGCCTTCCTCGTGAATCTGATGGAGGAAAATCCCCTGCCGCTCCCGATCGAGGACGGATGCGTTTCTCTGGATTTCGGTGCGTTTGAAATTCATACCCTGCTCTTGGAAAAATAAAAAAGGAGAAACCGTGATGATGAAAAGAATCGGCAACGAGGTGCATTTGATTTCGCGCACCGAGGGCAATCTTCGCAACGGAGAGGGCGCGTTTTTGCGCCTGCGTGACGGGCGGATCTTGTACGCTTACACGAAATATTACGGCGACGGATGGGACGATCATGATCCCTCCTATATTGCCGCCTGCTACTCGTCGGACGAGGGGGAAAGCTTCACGGAGAGCGAGGTCTTTTACGAGAAGCCCGAGGATGCGATGAATATTATGTCTGCCAGCCTATTGCGGATGGAAAACGGCGATCTCGGCCTTATCTATCTGCAAAAAACGAGGGTTGGAGATCGTATTCTTTGCAATCCCTATCTCGTTCGCTCCTCGGACGATGGAAAAAGCTTCGGCGCGCCGCTTGCTATGATCGAGGAGCCGAGCTACTACGTTCTCGTGAACGATCGCATTCTGCGCACGGAAAGCGGGCGTATCATCTTCGCGGTCGCAGATCATGCTTCGGGCAACGAATTTCGCCCCGGCATCATAAAAACCTATTATTCGGATGATGATGGAAGAAGCTTCAAGAAATCGCCGGGCGAGGTGCATCCGCCTTACAACGATTCTTTAGGACTCGCCGAACCGGGCATTTATGAGCTCGCGGGCGGAAAGCTCTGGCTCTATGCGCGCACGGGCTACGGCTACCAATATCAAAGCTTTTCCGAGGACGGCGGCCTCACCTGGTCGGAGGCGAAGCCAAACCACAATCTCACCTCGTCCTCCTCTCCGATGATCGTGTGTAAGGCGAAGGACTGCACGATCGCGGTGCTGAATCCGATCCCTTGGGCGGGAACGTTCGGCATCAGTCGCGAATGGCTTCCGCATAAGGACAGAACGCCCTTTGTTCTGATCGCAGATCCCACGGGCGGCGAGGCACTTGTCAAGCAGGATTTTTCAAGCCGTGTGGGTGAATTTATGCCCTACGTGCGCTACTGTTACTATCTTGAGGACGATCGATCGGAAACCTATTGCTACCCCTCGCTCATCGAGGTGGAGGACGGACTTCTCGTCGCGTACTACTACAGCGACGGAACCGGCAAGGAGCTTGCCTCCTCGCGGATCAAAAAGATCCTTTGGGAAGAGCTGGGGATAGGTTGATCCTTTTGGAAGAGATTGAAATAAGCTAATATAAAACGTAAAAGAAAAAAAGGCGAAGAATTGCTATGATATGCACCCCAAAAGTTAGACACTTTTGGAGGTGCATATTTTTTATGGCAAAGAAGGGTCAAATTCAAAAAAGGTACTCGACGGAATTCAAAATAGGTGTTATAATGGATATGCGAGAACAACGTTTGGGATATCGA
>JAZQTA010000038.1:0-5757 GCA_045630385.1 Eubacteriales bacterium
CCGAGCATCATATTTTTATAGCGGTGATACGGCTCGCTCGCCATTCTTTCGCCGTCGGCGCCCCATTCCACGCCCGTGATATTGCGATAGCCCGTGGTCAGCATCTCGCCGCCAAGCGATCTTTCCAGCGGCTCGATCACCGCCGTTTCCTTCGTACCCGTCACCACGAGCTGGCGGCGAAGGAAGCCTCCGCGCTCCACGTCCGAGGTCTTCACGAAGGAGGGGCCGCTCTCATAATCCATAACGACCATCGTGTTGTCCGGCACGGAGTTTCCGTCAAGATCCGAGCAGCCGAGGAAGGGATGCACCGTCTTCGGCTCGCCCTTGATGCGGTACACGAGATCGATCAGATGGCATCCGAGGAAGAACATCATGCCGCATCCGGGGAAGGTGCTCTGCCATACGCGGCAGGGCTCGGCGTGCGAGCAGCTCATCTGTGCCTCCACGCTGATGATATCGCCGAGCTCCCCCTTGTCAATGCGCTCAAGAAGCGGCACGATCACGGGATTGTAGCGGTACATATAGCCCGTGTGGAACACCGTTCCGTTCTTCTCCGCCGTGTTCACCATATCGATAAATGCAGACAGAGAAAGCCCGCCGGGCTTCTCCATATGTAAATGTTTCTTTGCATCTACGGCCATCTTCGCATACTTCGTGAGATAGATCTCCTCGGTTTCCACCGTAACGGCGTCGATGCTCTCATCCGCGAGGATCTCCTCCACGGTCATTTCCTTATATCCCTCGAAGGCCTTTACCTGCTCGGGGAACTTCTCTCCTTCGTTTTCGGGAAGCGCGTAGCCGACGATCTCGAAAACGTCGGGGCACTCCGTCAGCGTTCTGAATACGGGACAGCCGTGGCTATATTCGCTCGTGCCGATCTGTGCAATACGAATCTTTTTCATTTTTTATTCCTCTCTTGCAAGTGCATAGTTAAACTGAACGACGGGGAACGCCTTTTCTACGGCAAGGCGGTTATACACCTCGGTGCAGGCCGCAGGCGAATGCGTTTCGGCAACGAGGGGCAGGAAGGCGAGTCTTCCCGCGCTGACGAGGCGCTGGATCGCGGCCATATCGTCATAGGTGGTGAAAAGCCCTGCAGAGGACTCCTCGTTCGGTCTTGCCATCGTGTGCGCACCGATCAGAGAGATACCCGGGCCGTGCACCTTGCTGTAATAATTGATCGTGAAATCCGAATGGCGCGTGCATCCGAGAAGCGCCACGCGGCCGAAGCGCGCCATGCAATCGAGCACCTGGTCGAGCGCCTTGCCGTTGCCGGTCACCTCGATGGCAACCTTCGCGCCGCCGCCCGTCACCGCACGCACGTTTTTCTCAAAATCGGGATCAAAGGGATCGAAGGCGTAATCCGCGCCCTGCGCAAGCGCAAGCTCTCTCTTTTCCTTCACGGGATCGACCGCGATGATCGGTGCCGCGCCCGCCGCAGAAAGAAGCTTTACCGCAAACAGGCCGAGAATGCCCATGCCCATAACGATCGCGCTCTCGCCAAGCTCCAGCTTGGTCTTGCGGATGGCCGCCAGAGGGAAGGTCGCAATATGCCAGGTAGCCGCCTCGGCAAAGGATACGTTATCCGCAAGCTTCAGAACCTTGGTTTCGGGAATGCAGTTATACTCGCTGTGCGTGGTCCACCAAGCGGCCACACGGTCGCCAACCTTCACGCGCGTTACCTCCGCACCAACGGCGGTGACAATACCCGAGCAGCTGTATCCCAAGCGCCTGGGATACTTATTCGCGCCCGCAACCGCTCCCTTTTCGACTGAAAGAAGTCCGTCATCCAAAAGGTTGGCGCGCTCCGTTCCGCTGCTGATCGTGGAAACCTCCAAGCGAACCAAAACGTCCTTTTCCCGCAAGGCCGAAACGTCCACCTCTTGCCATTCGGCATGGCCGCGGCGCGTAAATACGATTGCATTCGTTTTCATATATTATCCTCTTTTCAAAAAATGATGCCGCGCCGCATTCGCGGCACTTCTACATTTTATTATACTCCGTTGACACGGGATTGAAAATATGTTATTCTATATAAAAAGGAGCATTTTTCTCTATATTTTAAGCGGAGTTGCAGTATGAATGATACACTTTTTGCCAAAAGCTTCTATTTTTACGAGGTGCATCGCGGCAAGCACGCCTTCACGGATGCAAGATGCGGTTCTGTCATGCATTATATAGCCTATATGATGCGCGGCTCGTGCAGGATCGTGGGAGAAAACGAGGAGATCACGGCACACGAAGGCGAGTTTTTCTATATCCCCAAGGGGCTTCCCTACCGATCCTATTGGCAGGACACGGAGGACGTCACCTTCATTTCTCTCGGCTTTCCGTTTTTCCCGAACGCCGAGCAGAAGGTCTATCCTCTGCAATGCATTCCGTCGGGCGAGGAAGCGCTCGCGCTTCTTTCCTGCGTACCGCTCGGACAGCACACCACGTGCGATGGCATCGCCGCATTCTTCACGCTTCTTTCGCATCTTTTTCCCTTCATGCGGGAAAGCACGCCCTGCCGCACGCGGCAGATCGTTTCACTCGCGGAAAGACTTCTTTGGGAGAATACGGAGCTTCGCCCCGCCGAGCTTGCAAGAGAGGCGGGCGTTTGCGAATCCGCGCTCTACGCCGCCTTTGAAAAAGCCTCGGAGGAAACGCCTCACGAGATGCGCGAGCGCATTCTTTTTGAAAAAGCCAAGGATCTTTTGTTTACCACGGATCTGCCGATCGAAGAGATCTCGGAGCGGCTCGGCTTTTGCTCCTGCGCCTATTTCAGAAAGCGCTTCAAGTCGCGCTTCGGACTTTCCCCGAGAGAAATGCGAAAAAGCGAGCCTTCTCTCTGATGCTCACGGCTCATACCGCAAGCCGAAATTTTTAAAATACCGCTCGGCAAAAACGCACGCTCTGCATTCGCTCTCAATCGGACTTCCGATCGGAGCGGGGATCTCGCCGCGGCAAAGCGCTTCGTGGTTTTCCTTAAAATCCGCGAAGGTCAAGAGGCGGCGCTCGATGGTTTTCGGCGTGCGGAAGGGATTCACCTCGTAAAGATACGGCCCTTCGTATCCGATCTCCGAAAGCGTGCGAACGATCTCTCTCCAATCGATCACGCCCTCGCCGGGCATCCAATGTCTTTCATCAAGCCCATCGTAATCCGAAAAATGCACCGCGGCCACCCGATCGCCCACAGCGCGCAAAAGCGCCGTATGCTCCTCGTCAAAAAGATGGTTCGGATCAAAGCAAACGCGCAGATCGGGATGCGCCGAAAGAATGTATAAAAGCTCCTTCGAGCTTCTTCCGATACAGCTCGGCAAAAGGCTTTCCACGCACACGTGAATTCCAAGATCGGAGGCCTCGACCTGCAACGCGGCAATATTCTCTCTTGCGATCCGAAGATATGCTTCGCGCTCGGTCTGCGGCAGGGGAATTCCGCCGTGCACGATCACGTAATGCATTCCGAGTGCCGCCGCGATCCTCAGCATTCCTTTTTGCAGGCGCATCGTTTCCTCTCTGGCGGCTACGTCGGGCGCGCAGAAATTAAAGCTTTTATCCCCGAAGGGCAGATGCAAGGAGCGCAGGCAGATGCCGCGCTCTTTTGCCATTTTCTTTATATTCTCGGCATCTGCAAAAATACGCGCATAGTCATCGTCATGCGGCGAAAGCTCGATATGCGTGATGCCCGCCTCGGCGCACGCGGAAAAAATCTCCTTCGTCGGATACACGCCGAGAGAAATGCCAAGAGAAAAATTATATTTCATATCGTCACCCCCAAAAGATCTTCATAGCTTATATTGTAGGTTTGTAAACAAAACTTATCAAAGCTCTTTTCTTCGCAAATTTCTTTTTTCGGAACGCCGATCGCCTTCGGCGCTTTTTTATTTATAAGCGAAAGGTAGTTTTCCTTGTAGTCCGCAAAGGTCAAGGCGCGGCGCTCAATCGTCGCAGGCGTACGGAAGGGGCTTACCTCGTAAAGGAGCGGACCTTCATACCCGACCTCGCAAAGCGCTTCCATGACGGCAGGCCAATCGATCTCTCCCTCTCCCGGAAGCCAATGCCGCTCATCGAGAAAATCGCAATCTGAAAGATGCGTTGAAACGATCCTTTTCCCGATCGCACGAATGAGGGAAGCCTGAAAATGTCCGTAAAGATGGTTCGTATCCAGGCAAACGCGAAGATCGGGATGCGCAGAAAGAATAGAGAGAAGCTCCTCCGCGTTTCGCCCGATACAGCTCGGTGCTAAGGATTCCACGCACACCGTGATCCCAAGGCGCGAGGCCTCGGTCTGTAAAGCGCCGATATTCTCTCTTGCGATCGCAAAATATTTTTTGCGCTCGGTCTGCGGAAGCGGAATGCCGCCGTGCAGGATCACCTTGTCGATCCCCAGCGCATGCGCACCGTGCAGATTTTCGATCTGCATGGCAAGCGTTCTTTTTCTCTCGCTTTCGTCGGGGGCGCAAAGGTTCATGCTTTCGCGCCCGAAGGGCAGATGCAGAGTCCAAAGGCAAATGCCGTGTCGCTCTGCCATCGCGCGGATCTCCCGTGCTTGTGCGAGGGCACGGTCAAGAAGCTCTTGATCGGTCAAAGAAAGCTCCAAATGCGTAATACCTGCCGCCGCAAGCTCGGAGAAGATTTCCTCGGCCGGATACACGACGAGGGAAATACCGAGAGGATTCTTCATTGCATTCATATATTCGCCTCACGCCAAGCGCTTTTCGCACTCTTCCATCAAAAGGATCAGATTTCTCAGGATGTGGAAGGGATCCTTCACAGGGAGCGCCACCACGCGGTTTTCGGGCTTTCCCTCTCTGTCACGAATCTGAATCCATTCGCCGCGATCGTTTTCGGTATTCGGGAAGGTCTTAAAGGTATAATCCTTTATTTTTTCATACCAAGCGGCGATCTCGCCATCGTCCGAGAAGCGCAGGCAGGAATAGAGCGACTCGGAATGCACCCACCAAAGCTTTGCGCCGTTGTCGGCCTGCACCTTGCGCACCATTTCCTCCTTCTCGTCATCCACCGTGCCTCTCGGATCGCCGCCCTCGCAATCCACAAAAAGGCGAATGCCCGAAAACTCCTCGTCCCAACCGCGCGAGAGTGCGTTTTTCAGTACGCGAAGGATTTTTTCCATGCGCACCGCATCACCGAAGCGACCGCAGGCATCCGCAAGAAACCAGCAATCCTCAATCGTGTGCCCGGGATTGATATAACGGCCGAGCAAGCGGTCAAAATCAAAGCGATCGCCCTCGAAGATCATTTCATGCAAAACGCCGTTTTCGTCCACAAAGCGATCGAGAACGTCACAGGAGAATGTATAAGCATCGCGGTACAGCGCCTCGCTTGCCGCATCCCCCAATGCGTGCATCGCCTCTGCCAGCGTGTATGAGGTGTTGGTGAAGATCATCGGCACGCCATGCGTGCTGCAGCCCTTGGGCACGGGATAGGGATCGGTGTTAAAATTTCCGGAAAGGCATCGCGCCTTGGCGTGCTCATAAAGCTCTATTGCAAAGGCAAGCATCGCCCTGTCCTTCTTGTATGCCGCGAAGGTCGCAATACCGATGATCACGAAGCAATCCACGTAGATGCTCGAATCGTACACACGCCCCGCAAGCTTTTTATTGCCCTCTCGGGCGGTCAGAAAGGTGCAAGCGCCGTTTTCCAGCCTTGCGTGCTTCATAAGGAAGTCAGCCGTCTTGTCACCCATCTTTTCAAGGAAGGCAAGTCTTTCGGGCGCAATCTCGCCGCGCGAAAGAATTTTCCCGAGAATGTAAA
>JAZQTA010000039.1:0-5789 GCA_045630385.1 Eubacteriales bacterium
AACCATTTTCGGGCGATTCGTGAATCGCCCCTACGGGTAAAACCATTTTCGGGCGATTCGTGAATCGCCCCTACGGGTAAAATCATTTTCGGGCGATTCGTGAATCGCCCCTACAGGCAAAACCATTTTCGGGCGATTCGTGAATCGCCCCTACAGGTAAAACCATTTTCGGGCGATTCGTGAATCGCCCCTACGGGTAAAATCATTTTCGGGCGATTCGTGAATCGCCCCTACGGGTAAAACCATTTTCGGGCGTTTCGTGAATCGCCCCTACGGGTAAAACCATTTTCGGGCGATTCGTGAATCGCCCCTACAGGCAAAACCATTTTCGGGCGATTCGCCCTCACGCAAAATAAGAAAGGAAGAAAACGGTGCGCGAAAAGAGCTTAGATATAGTGATCGCTTTGGACACGGAGAAGGGCGCCATGCACTTCTACTACCGAAGCGCCGACGAAAAGAAAACAATTACATATTTCGCCGCGGCTTGCAAGGAATCTCCGCTTTCCGATGAATTTGCCGCGCGGCTTACCGATATTATTGCAAAATTTCGCGAGAGCCATCCCGACGTGGCCTTGCAAAAGGCTTCTCTCGTGCTTTCGGACAACACCGTCATCACAGACACTGTGAATCTGCCGCTGATCAATCGCAGAGCGGTGGATGCTTCCATTGATGCTTCGCTCGCCAACCTTTACGGCGGAAAAAACCTGAAATTCAACCGTGCGCTCGCTTTGCAAAACAAGCAATTCTCTACGTATGCGGTAGCGGGCATGCGCAAGGATCTGCTGATAAAGCTACAGGAAAGCTTCGCTGAAAACGACATTGAGATCGCGAACGTGACCTTTGCTTCTGCCGCCATGGCAAATACTGCCATCGCGCTGAATCCCAAGCTCAAAAGCACTTCCTTTGTTTTACTCGATATCAAGCACGATGCGGCTAACGTCGTCTTCGTTTCCGCGGGAAAGGCACTTGGCTTCTATTCCCTCCCCTTTGGCGCTTCGGTGCTGAGCGAGGAATCCTTCACGCCGGAGGATATGCTTTTCGACCACGCTTCGGCAGAGCTTTTGGTTCTGAATGCAAATGAGAAGGCCAAGGCAAAAACGCTGACGAAGGCAGATAATTTTCTTTCTCAGCCCGAGGCCGAGGAGGATGAGACCGAGGAGCCTCTGCCCGCCGCTTCGGAAACCGATACGGATATCGAAGGTGACGATGAGGAAGAGGAACCGAGCGAGACGCGCGAAACAACGTTTTTGCCCGGTAAAATACGCAAAAAAACGCCGCGCATCCTTCCCAAATACATGCAGCGCGAGATTCCCGAAGATGCCGAAGGAATCCTTTACGAGAATTTCCGCGTATTTATAAAATGGACGCTGGAGCTGATCGCAAGCAATGCAAGCATTACCGCTCTCGGCGCACCCGAGGCCGTGTACGTCAATCTGCCGCACGCTTCCGATGCCCTTTATGATCGCGTGAATGCCGAGGCGGAGGAAAACGGCATCCGCTTCTTGCCCCTTTCGAGCGAAACGGATGCGATGATCATCGAAAACCCGGAGCTTTACGGCGGTTTTTTCTCGCCCACGGCAAACAAGTTCAATAACTTCCATGCAACACAGATGGATAGCATCAAGACCAAGCTTTTCTCCTTCGGAAAGAAGCCCGAAAAGCAACAGCAAAAGAAAGAGCAGGACAAGGGAAGCGAACAGAAGTCCTTCTCCGAGAGAATGCATGCCATTTGGGAATTCATTAAGAAGATCGCGACCACCGAGATCGGAGGAAAGCGTTGATCGCTTTCCGATCCGCGCGGTTATGATCGGCTTTGGCAAGCTATGAGAGGCTTCGCCTCGTTTAAAATTCATAAGAGAAAGGAAAAACGCAATGACAGAAGAACAGTTTATTATGACGTGCGTATACGTGCTGACCGGTATTCTCGGTCTATGCGTGGGCAGCTTTCTCAACGTTGTGATCTACCGCGTACCGCTCGGAATGAATCTCGCCAAGCCCGATTCGCATTGCACAAGCTGCGGATACACCTTGCGCTGGTTCGACAACATTCCCGTTTTCTCCTATTTGTTTCTCGGCGGCAAATGCCATAGATGCAAGGCGCGCATTTCTCCGCGTTACATGATTGTCGAGATCCTAAACGCCTTGCTTTGGCTTCTCTGCGCTTATCTTTTTTGGGAGAAAAATATTGTTTACGCTATCGTTTGCATGATCGCTTTGTCAACATTTATTTGCATATTCTTTGTTGATCTCGAGCACATGCTCATTTTTGACCGCTTCACAATTCTGATTCTTATTTCAGGGCTTCTTGCGATCTTCTTCGATCCAACCACAAAGGAATGGGATCATTTGATCGGCGCACTCGCCGCCGGCGGTCTTTTTCTCGCCATCTATTATCTTGCAATATGGGTGCTTGAAAAAGAAGGGCTTGGATTCGGCGACGTGAAGCTCGCCTTTGCGGCCGGGCTACTGCTCGGATGGCAAAGGATGATCCTCGCGCTTTTGGTTTCCTCCGTTGCGGCAAGCGCGGTCTTGCTCACCTTGCGAAAAAAGCGCGGTGATGACGTGGATAAGGAATATCCCTTCGGCCCGTTTCTTACCGTAGGCTTCGCACTTGCGCTCCTGTGCGGCGATCCTATTATTTCCTTTTATCTTTCTCTATTCTCATTTTAAAGTCTTTCATTACTCGAAAGGAGGAACGCCTTCTTGCAAAAATACAGATACACCGCAATGAATTTGAAAAGCCAAAGAATTCAAGGCACGTTTATTGCCAAGGACGAAAAGGATCTCGCAAAGCAGCTTGCCAAGCAAAGCCTCTATCTCATCTCGTCTTCGGTTTATTCAGGCGATACGCCCTCTGCTTTTTTCACGCTCGGTACAGGCAAGGTGAAGCCCTCGGAGCTGACGACCTTTTGCCGCCAGTTCGCTATCATGCTGAACACCCACATTCCCTTGATGGAATGCATTGATATTCTCAAAAATCAGCCCTTCTCTTCTTATTTTCGCAAGATCCTCGACGTGATCTACGATGACGTCAAGAGCGGACTCCTGCTCTCCGAGGCGCTTGAAAAGCATGCAAGGGTTTTCCCCGATTTCTTCCGCAGTATGGCTTTCGTCGGCGAAAAGAGCGGCAAGCTCGATCTCGTTTTCAATGCACTTGCCGATTATTACGAGCGCGACAGCGCGCAACGCGCAAAGCTCCGCGCGGCACTCTCATACCCCCTCATGCTCCTTGTGATGACGGTGGGCATTGCCGTGCTGATGCTTTCCTTCGTTATTCCGAAATTCAAGGGAGCTCTCGCGGACATGGACGTTCCCATTGAGGGCATAACCAAAACCGTATACGATATTTCGGATTTCGTTGTCGAATGGTGGCGCCTTATTTTAGCCGCCGTGCTGATCATTACGATTCTGATCGTTATTTTCCTTAAGACCGAACCCGGAAAATACGTAAAAGACGTTCTGCTTGTCAAGACCCCTTTGATCCGCACACTGCAGATCAACTCCATTACATCGCGCTTTGCCAGAGGCTTTTCGCTTCTGCTCTCCAGCGGTATGGATCTCGCCGAGGCCATGGAGGCCGCTGAGGTCACCATTACAAACCGCTATATGAAACGCCGCTTCCACCTCGCAACCGATTACGTTTGCCACGGAATGTCTTTGACAAACGCTTTCGAAAGCGTTAAGATCTTCCCCGTAATGCTGATCAAGATGATCACCATCGGAGAGAGAACAAACTCGCTCGACGACGTGCTGACGCGCTCTTGCTCCTTCTTCGATGCGCAGCTGGAGGCTTCCTTCAACGCCTTCTCCTCGAAGATCCAGCCCATCATGATCGCAATCATGGGCCTCATTGTCGGTTCTATGTTTGTTGCCATTTATTCCCCCATGCTTTCCATTATGGGTACACTTTAATTTTCAGAAAAAAGAAAGGGCTTTTTTGAATGAATATAAATCAAGAGCTTTTAGATTTTTATACCTATAAAAAGCTGCTCAAGCGCAAGGAAGCCCCTGAAATTTTAGCGGACTGCCGCACCAGAAAGATCGGCGTGCGCGACTATTTGTTTGCGCGTGAGCTCATCACCGAGACCTCCGAGCTTCCCGCACGCGCCGCGTATTACTGCATGCCCTCCGTTGAGGTGGATATGCTGGATATCGATCCTTCGCTTTTCAAGAAATTCTCCTACGATTTCATGAAAAAGCACAAGCTCATCCCCATTTGCCGCGATCAAAACGGCGTGACCATTATTGCCACAGCCAAGCCCTTGGACTGCCATGCGCGCTCTGCGCTTTCCCTCGAAATTTCGGGGAAGATGGATTTCGTGCTCGTTCCCGCCGTGCAGATCGATCGCTACATCGACTCGATCTCCGCTACCGAATCTACAAAAAATGCGCTTTCTGACTTGAATTCCGAGAAAACGGATAAATTGATCCAGGCACTCGGCGGCGAAACCGCCGTGACCACGGACAACGACGTGATTAATAACCCTGCCGTTCGCCTTGTGGATTCGATCATCAAGGAAGCGATTCCCTTCCGCGCCAGCGATATTCATATCGAGCCCTTCGAATACAAGGTTAAGGTCAGATACCGCGTGGACGGCGACCTGCAGGAGCGCGCGGAGTTCCCCATCGAAGCCTATTCCGCTATTTCAGCACGACTGAAGATCATGTCAGGACTGAATATTGCCGAGCGCCGCGTGCCGCAGGACGGACGTATCAATATGACGATCGGCGGAAAGGAATACGATTTCCGTGTTTCCACGCTTCCGACCGTGTTCGGAGAAAAGTTCGTTATCCGTATTTTGGACAAGACCTCCTTCCAATTCACTCGCGCCGACCTCGGCTTCACCGAGGAGGAGAACAAGCTCGTGGACAAGATGCTTGCGCATCCGCACGGCATTATCCTTTTGACCGGACCGACAGGTTGCGGAAAATCCACCACGCTGTATTCCTTCTTAAAGGAAGTTAACACCCCCACCGTAAATATCGTAACGGTTGAGGATCCCGTAGAGTACTCCATGTCCGGCATCAATCAGACGCAGGTAAACAACAAAGCGAACATGACCTTCGCCGCCGCTCTGCGCTCGATCCTGCGCCAGGACCCCGACATCATCATGATCGGAGAAATCCGCGACGAGGAAACGGCAGAGATCGCCGTGCGCTCCGCAATTACGGGACACATTGTGTTCAGCACCTTGCATACCAACGATGCGCCCGGCGCGATCGTGCGCCTTGAGGATATGAAGGTGAAGGATTATCTCATTGCGGATGCTCTTGTCGGCGTTATCGCTCAGCGACTTGTGAAAAAGCTCTGCCCCGCTTGCAAAAAGCGCGGAAGGACCAATGCGCGCGAAATGGAGCTTCTCGGCATCACCGAGCCCGTGAGCATTGCTCGCCCCCATGGCTGCCAATTCTGCAACAACACCGGCTACAAGGGGCGCGTTGCCGTGCACGAGCTGATGTATATGAATGAAAAAATGCGCGGCGCTGTTTTGGTTGAAAAGAACCTTGAAAACCTCCGAAAGCTCGCTATCGACAACGGAATGACTCCGCTTTTCTCCTCCTGCCGTGCTCTCGTTCTGAACGGAACAACCAGCCTCAGCGAGCTAATGAATCTGAACATAGAATAGTTTTTGTAAATATTTGTTCGCAAAAATCATAACCACCCGTCAAACGGGTGGTATGCACAAGGGCTAAAAGCCCAATATCACCAGCCAGCGACTCAAGTCGCTGGCTTTTGCAAAGCAAAAGCCTTGGGCAACCTTTCCCACTATAATTGAGAGTAAGAATGA
>JAZQTA010000040.1:0-14731 GCA_045630385.1 Eubacteriales bacterium
AAAGCGCGGCAAGCGCATCGTTTGTGCCGTCGCTTCCGATCAGAACGGCTCTTCCAGGCTTTTCGGCAAGCGAAAGAAACTCCTCGTCCGTTATTTTTTCCGTAGCCGTATTTCCAACCCGCATTGCGAAATCAGCGAAAACGTCCGCCGCGATCTTGTAGGCGGAGTGCGAATCCTTGGGATAAACAACAAAAATGCTCATAACTATCTCCTTTTAACCTTGAACGTGTCTTAAAGCTTCATCAAAACCACGGCCGCAATGCCGAAAATCAGCGCGAGGTAATGATGGATGCGAAGTTTTTCCTTGAAAATAAGCTTGCCGCACAGGAGTGATGCAAGGATCGTTCCTGCGGAAATGATGGGGAATAAAACCGTGGCGTTTTCCAGCCCCGCAAGCACCAGCGTGAAGAAATTCATCAGTCCGGTGGCAACGCCCGAGAGAACGCCGTATCCCTTGCCCTTGACGGCGAGGATCTGTCGCGGAGAAAGCCGAACGAGTGCGGCGAGGGAGAAAACGATCGCGCACAGAAGCATGGCAAAAAGCATAAATTCTCGGTTGTATGCTCCGGGGTAAAGGGTTTGGTGTTGCTTTTGGATCACGGAGCAAAACCCGTTTGTCGCAAAGGTCAGAAAAACGAAAAGAAGCCATTTTGCATAGCTCTTTTCATCGGCCTCACCGTTCCTTGGCTTGCCGATATTGGTCAGCACGATCGCAAAAACCAAAAGCAAAAGCGCGATCCCCTTGAAAATTCCGAGCTTCTCATCCAGCACCGTCACGCCAAAGACGAGTGGGATCACCACGGAAAAGGAAACGAGCATGCTCGTCAGCGCCATTGGGCCGAGGCAAAGCGCCTTATATCCCATGTGCATGGAAAGGCAAAGGCACGCGCCGTAAAAAAGTCCGAAAAGAAGCGTCGGAAAGTGAAGTGTAAAGCCGAAGGCCGTCGCCACCGCAAAGAGAACGAGCGCGGAAACGGTTCTGGTCGCGTTAAAAACGGTAGAGCTGTCGGCACGTTTGTTGTAGAGCTTCGTTGCGGTGGCTTGCGTAGCCGAGCAGAAAAGAATAAGAAAATAGAAAAAATAAATCATAAGAGCCGTTCTTTGTAGGAAAGCCTTTCTTGATGTCAGCTGAAAAAAATGAGTCAGCCTCGTGTGCGTGAACGGGTTGCGGGGATGATCATTCGGTTTTTTTGTATTCGTTTTCGCGTATGCCGGGATAGTTCTTATCGAGATATTCCTCGCGGTAGGGGTTCACGCCGTCCGAAACCTTCACGGGCTTGTTTGGAAGCGACCAGCTCTTCTTGTAAAAGAATTTGTTATGGAACTTGTTTTCGATGCGATCCGTCTTTTCCAGCATATCCATACAAGCCCTGATGCAGCCCTTCGCGCCGCAGATCGCATAATACCCCGTGTGCGTGATAATGTAATCGTAGTAGCCCATCACCTTGTTGGTATCGGGCTTGCGGCCCCAAGTGCCCTGCGCCATCGTGTAGGACATAATGTAAGCCTCCTCCTCGGTCATCTCGCTGTTGCGTACGTCGAAGGCCATATTGGGAAATTCCTTTTTCAAAAAGGGCGAGCATTCGTTGTTCATTCCGTGATGCGAGAGCGTGCAGCGCCCCATTCTCACGTCGCCGTACCATACGCTCGTGTTACCGAAGCTAACGCTGAGCCGCTTGCCCGTGTCATTCACCGGGGGAATGGCATTTCCGGGACACGCCCTTGCGCAAGCACCGCAATGCAGGCAGATATCTCCCGTGCTTACGATCGGATCGGGCTCAAGCTCGCAGTCGGTAAATATAAGACCAAGACGAACGCGAGGCCCGAATTCCTTGGTAAGAAACACCTTGGAGAAGCCGATCTCTCCAAGTCCGCAGCCTGCGGCGATGATGCGCACGCTGCATACAACGTCGGGAGGAATGCCGTCGCGGAGCGGCTCCTTGGTGGTGCCGTTTCCCTCGGGCACGGCGGGATAGTGCGCAACCGCCTCCCAGCCGTGATCCTCAATAAAGCAGGCAAGCTCATAGGAAAGGCGAGGGCGGAGCAGAGAGTTTAATTTATTGTAGGAATAGAAGGTGTAGTTGTGCCAATGCGTGCCCTCTTCAATTCCTCGGTAAGTGCCGCGCGGGATGCGCATAGCAACGGCGATCACGGATTTTGCGCCGGGGAAATACGTCAGAGGGGACATAAGCTTAGGGGCGTCCTTGAAGCGTTCGATATTGCCGATGGCAATGCAGTCGATGCCAAGCTCGCGCGCCTTCTCCTTGATCATTTGAGAGGTCAGCTTCATTATCTGTTCCCCCTGTTTCCGTCCTTTGAAAAGCTGCCGCCGAGAACGTTTGCTGCCTCAACGTTGCGCTCGGGCGCGTTTTTCTCGCCGCCAACGCTCCAGGCCTCTCTTTGCCTGAAGGAATTTTCAAATTTATTGGAAAGAAGCTCGCTATCCTCAAGATGGCAGATGCAGGTTCTGTTGCAGAGCGCCGCGATTCGGTCGGGCCTTGCTGTGGCGGCAAAGCGGTTTGCGCAAGCGCCGTTCTTGCAGGCTCTGCATACGGCGTAGTCAATTTCGGCAACCTGCATTTTTTTGCCGCAAATATCGATCTCGGTGGTGCTTTCGGTATGGATCGCTCCGAGCGGGCAGGACTGTGCGCATTTTCCGCAAGCGTCGCAGACGTGTCCCTCAAGCAGGGGAGAGGGCGTGATCTCTGCATCGGTAAGGATCATATGAAATCTTTGGCGCGGTCCGAATTGGGGCGTAAGAAGCAAGCCGTTGAGTCCGATCTCGCCAAGTCCGCAAGCAACGGCGGCGTAATCAAAATCGGGATACACGTTAGGCTCGGGTCGGCCTTCGGCAACCGAAACGCCCTGAGGGCCAAGCTCGGAGGGATTTGGGAAAATGGGGCAAGCCTCCCAGCCGTTGTCCTCGAGAACTCTTACGAGATCGTAGCAAGCAATGGAGAGAAACTCGTCCTCAAGCCAGTTTTTTCCGAAAAGAGCGTAATCTCCGAAGTTCGTGCCCTCCTCAACGCCGCGCAACGCGCCGCGGCAGATCCGCTTGCCGAGCATAATAACGGTTTTTGCTTCGGGAAAAATGGAGAAAGGATTGTGCTGCGGGTCAACGCCCTCGAATCTTTCCTTGTTTGCAAAGCCGATAAGATCGATCCTGCAATCCTTGAGGTTTTTGCGTAAGAGTGTTTCAATGTGGTTCATAAATGCCTCCCGTTTTTTTCTTTATTCTACCATAAAAAAATCGGAAGAAAAACTTCTTTTTCTTTCAAAAAGGTGGACTTTTTCGTCAAGGCGTGATATAATGAATACAAATAATAAAAGCAGGTGCTATGTCATGTTATATAATTTTGAAGATCTTACCTTTGGGATCCTTTCCGTATACCGTTTTCGGCATGCGGATGGCTTTTTCTCTGTGGAACCAAGGCCTTATGCCGCTATTTCCTTTCGCCTGCAAGGCAAAAGCGAGTTTGATATAGACGGAAAGCATTTCTCCGTGCGTGAGGGAGACGTCATGTTCGTTCCTGCGGATATGCCGTACAAGGTGCAGTCTTTGGGCTGCGAGATCCTCGTCGTGCATCTGCGCGATTGCAACTACCGTGTGCCGGAGCTTTTCCGTCCCGAGAAGGCGGTGCAGCTGCGCATGCTTTTTCTTCGCCTTTTAGAGGCGTATGTCGATCGCGGGTCGGTCAACCGCGCAAAATCCGACGTATATGCCATCCTGGATGCCATGGAAGGAGATCGCAAGGCGGCATCCGAGAATGCGGCCTTTGATGCTTGCTTAAAATATATGGAAGAAAATTTTTCGGATCGTTCCCTTTCGATCGGCAGAGTCGCGGCGGTTGGCTTTATGAGTCAGTCCTCTCTGGGGCGCGCCTTCCACGATCGCATCGGCATGTCGCCGAAGGCCTACCTTTGCAAGCTCCGTATGAATAAAGCCGTATCGCTTCTTTCGAAAAACGAGATCTCCGTTAAGGAGGTCGCCTTCGCCTGTGGCTTTTCGGATGAAAAGTTTTTCTCCCGTGCCTTCCGTCAAAAATACGGATTTCCACCCTCGGGATTCAAAAAACATTTGATCGGATAAAAGAAAAAACAAAAAGCGTTTTTCTACCTTATTTGATAGAAAAACGCTTTTTTTGTATAGAAATATTTACCAAAGAGCCATTTTTTTGAGAGCGGGCAATGCGGAAGGGGCATCCTCACCGTCTGCAAGAGGAAGGAATGCAACCGAAAGCGTGTAGGCATCCGCACCGGTCGCATCGATCACGAGCTTTTGGTATCCCGTGTTGACGGCCTGGGGCTTGTAGGTGGCGTTGCCCTCGCTTCTTGCGGGCTCAACCTCGGGAGAAAGCTCCGTGGGAGCGCAGTCACGAACGGAGAGCGTAAGTCCCTCGGAAAGCAGTGCCGCATAAAGTCGCTTGCCGCCAAGGGTAAGAACGGCGCTCTTTTTGTCCTCTGCGAGTGCGATCTCGGCCTGTGTCTGCGCCGCCCAAACGATGCGGTCCTCGGGCAGGCAACGGATCTCGTCCTGCACGATCACGCAGGGCATATCGGCGCAGAGCTTCAGTCCGCGCACGGATTCCTTGTCGGGGAAGGCTGCGGACATATCTGCGATCGCATAGCGATCCTTGCCCTCGTCGGTCTGCACGCGGTCGAGCACCGCCCTTGCGGAGCGGAATTGGTCGTTTTCCTTGGTGGGGTTGATAACGAGGGTGCTGTGTCCCTCGGCGCGGAAACGGTAGGTACCGCTGTAAGGCTTCAGGTTGTAGTTATCCGGCGGGAAATCGTGGAAGAAGCGAACGCTGCCCACGTTGAGGATGAAGGTTCCCATATCCAGATGACCGTGGTAGGCGTTGTTCTTTCCGAAGTGAATGGCGGTAAAGAGATCCTCCTTGCCCCAGCCGGTGCGGAAGGATGCGTTGTCCTTTCCGAGGATCGCAAAGCTCGTCGGAAGGGCGATCTCCTTGTCCGCGATGCCGGGAACGTAGTAAAAGAGCGTGGAGGACGAGGCGGATTTGGGGCGCGCAAGCAGATCGCGCTTTCTCAGGGTTGCGATCTCATTGTCGCCGAACAATTCCGCGATCCAGAAGAAGAGATCGGAGCAAACGGTGCTCGGCCATGCATCGCCGAAGTTGAAGCCCATCTGATCGTTGGAGGCCATGTTGAGAAGCCAGATGGCGCTCTTGCGAAGGCCTTCCCAATCGGTCAGTCCGTAATCCGTGCCGCAGGTGGCAACGAGGGTTTTGGAATAGAAGGAAAGATACTTGGTCGCATAGCCCCAATAGGTCGGTCCTTCGGAGTAATCGCCGTCCACGGGGGAGTAGAAACGGTGCACGGCCTCTAAGGTATCATTGAAGCCGCAGGTCAGAACCTCCTCCGAGATCTCGGCAGGGAAGTCCTCAAAGCAAGCAAGCACCGCCATGGTAAGGCCGCCGTTGCAAACCATCTTCCAGTTGTCGCCGGGCTTATCCTGATACCAGCGGTAGGAGCGGGCGCGCTCATTGTCGCGGTAGTCGTCCAGCACGGTCATCACGCCCTTGTTATAGAGAGCCTCGCGGATCAGGGCGCGGCGCTCCTCGGTCAGATATTCGTAGGTCCAGTCGTAGCCAATGGCAAGCGCGGCGCAAAGCTCTGCCACGTCCAGATAGTGGCGAGGGTTCCAGTTGTCCCATTTAGCCGCCGCTTCCATTTCAAGATAGGCTCTTTCCGCGTATTTTTCCTCGCCCGTGAGCTTATAGCAGAGCGCGAGCGTTTGCACGCGGGCGAGCACGTTTCTTGATGCAACGAGAAGACGAACGCCGTCGGGAATGGCAAACTCGGTGCATTCCGCCGGGAGATATGCATCTGCGCTTTCCTTCGTTTTTGCGATCGCAAGCGCGATCACGGGATCGTTTTCGTTTTCCTTAATGCGCGCAAAGTCCGAGGAGCGCATGAGAATGCGCGGATGGTTGCGGCTTGGATTTTTTGCGTAAGCATCGGTCAGTATCTGTTTGCCTTGCATAGAGAATCTCCTTTATAAGAGCGGCAAAGAGCCGCTTTTTTTCTTGCTCTCATTGTAGCATATAAGCACTGCAATTGCAAGAGAAACTTAAGAAAAAGCAAAAGATTTTTGTCTATATGAATAAAAACGGAAATCTTCTCTTATCCATGCTTGACAAAATCCGTCATTCATGATAAACTATAAAGGTTAAAATATAATTATTTAAAAAGGAAAAGGAAAAAATGAAAAAAATCATTGAAAAATGGAACAGCATCAATCTCGTGATCCGCATTCTCTGCGGTATCATCCTTGGTGCGATTGCCGGCTTGATTGCGAATGTATCCGGTGTGAGTTTGAAGGATGGCCGTTTGCACTTGGATATAATTGGTTCGATCTTTATCGGTATGCTGAAGGCAATGGCACCGATACTCGTGTTTGTTCTGATTATTAGCGCGATTGCCAATGCGGAGAAAAAGCTGGATAAAAAATTTGCTACCGTTATTGCCCTTTATATGGGAACCACTTTTGTGGCATCTGTGATTGCCGTCTGTGCCTCCTTTATCTTTAAAGTGAAGATTGATTTAAATATGATCGTTGAGTCAACGGATAAGATCCCGCCTCGCGATATTGGCACGGTATTTAAAACACTTCTTAATAATTTTGTGCAGGATCCGATTTCTGCGATCATTCAGGGCAACTACCTTGGAATTCTCTTTTGGGCGATTCTCTTTGGCATTGCGCTTCGTGTCGCATCCGCTCGTACTAAGACGGTAATCTTGGATCTTTCTGATGCTGTTACTGCTTGTATCCGTTGGATCATCTCGCTGGCTCCCTTCGGTATTTTTGGTCTTGTATATGCAGCTGTAGCCGGCAATGGCCTGGATATCTTTAAGGATTACGGTTTGCTCCTTCTCGTTATCGTTGGTTGCATGCTTTTGGTAGCTTTGGTTATCAACCCCATCATTGCATCCGTGATGATCGGAAAGAATGCCTATCCCCTCGTATTCCGTTGCTTGAAGGAAAGCGGATTGCATGCGTTCTTTACCCGCTCCTCTGCGGCCAATATTCCCGTGAATATGCGCCTTTGCGATAAGCTTGGGCTTGATAAGAATATGTATTCCGTATCTATCCCTCTCGGTGCCACCATCAATATGGACGGCGCGGCAATCACGATTGCTGTTATGTCTTTGTCCGCTGCTTTCTCGTATGGAACGCACGTAACTCTCTTGCAGGGATTCATCTTGTCCTTCCTTGCAACGCTTGCGGCTTGCGGAGCATCCGGTGTGGCGGGTGGATCTCTTCTCTTGATTCCCATGGCATGCTCTCTTCTGAATGTTCCGAATGATGTTGCTATGCATATGGTAGGTGTAGGATTGGTTATCGGCGTCGTGCAGGATTCAGTTGAAACTGCATTGAACTCTTCGGGTGACGTTCTGTTTGCCGCCATCGCTGAAATGCGTCAGATGAAGAAGGAAGGCAAGTCGATCGACGGTATTCTTTACGGAAAGAATGCCGAAGCGCAAGCCACGAAGGAATAATTCTTTTTGTAAATATAAGTTTCTATATTGGAGGAAAAATCAAATGCGAATTGTCATCAAGGTGGGAACCTCCACTCTCACGCATTCCACGGGAAATTTAAATATTCGGCACGTCGAAGAGCTTTGCAAGGTCATGAGCGATCTGAAAAACGCGGGGCATGAGGTGATCCTCGTTTCCTCGGGTGCGATCGGTATGGGCGTCGGTAAGCTCGGCCTTTCGGAGCGCCCGAAGGATATGCCTACAAAGCAGGCGGCTGCCGCCGACGGCCAGTGCGAGCTCATGTACGTCTACGATAAGCAGTTCTCGGAGTACGGTCATAACATCGGTCAGATCCTTCTGACGGGTGACGATATTGAAAATGAGGAGAGAAATAAAAACTTCTCCAACACCTTAAACCGCTTGCTCGAGCTTCGCGTCTTGCCGATCATCAATGAAAACGATACCGTTTCCACGGCGGAGATCGCCGTAGGTGATAACGATACGCTTGCCGCGATCGTTGCGCTGGAGGCGGATGCGGATCTTCTGATCCTTCTTTCGGATATCGAGGGGCTTTATACCGCCGATCCTCACAAAAATCCCGATGCCAAGCTGATTTCTGAGGTCAGAGAAATGACGGACGAAATTCGCGCGCTTGGCGGCGGTGCCGGCTCAAGCCTCGGCACGGGCGGCATGTTCACGAAGCTTCGCGCCGCATCCATGTGTATGGAGCGCGGGATTGATATGGTGATCATCCGCGGTGACCGTCCCGTCTTACTTTATGACGTTGTGGAGGGGAACTCCGTCGGAACGCGCTTTTTCGGAGGAAAGAAATGACGACAGCAGAGCAGTTAAGCCGTGCCGTTCTTGCCAAAGGGCGCATGATGGCGGCAACGGAGCAGATCCGTAACGCCGCGCTTCTTGCCATGGCGCGCGCACTTGAAAATAAGACGGCGGAGATCCTTTCTGCCAACGCCTTGGACGTTGCGGCGGCAAGAGGCTCGATCTCCGACGTCATGATCGACCGCTTGAGCCTTTCCGAGGCTCGCATTGCCTCCATGGCGGATGCCGTGCGCAAGGTTGCCGAGCTTCCCGATCCCTTGGGAAAGCTTTTGCAGGAATATAAGCGCGAGGACGGACTCTTGATCCGCAAGGTATCCGTTCCGATCGGCGTGCTTGCCATGATCTATGAGAGCCGCCCGAACGTCACGTCGGATGCCGCCGCTCTCTCGATCAAAACGGGAAACGTCTGCGTTCTGCGCGGCGGTAAGGAAGCGATCCGCACCAACCGTGCCATTGCAGAGGCTCTTAAAATCGGCCTCGCGGGCGTGGGGCTTCCCGAGGATGCCGTAACCCTGATCGAGGATACCACCCGCGATAGCGCGACCGCTTTGATGACTGCGGTCGGTCAGGTCGATCTTCTGATTCCACGCGGCGGTGCGGGGCTTATCCGCGCTTGTGTGGAAAACGCAAAGGTTCCCTGTATCGAAACGGGTACGGGAATTTGCCATATCTATATTGATAAGGATGCAGACGAGGCGCGTGCGCTTTCGATTCTTGAAAATGCCAAAACCTCCCGTCCCTCCGTATGCAATGCCGCCGAGGTCTGCCTTGTGCATAAGGACAGAGCGGAGGCGCTTTTGCCGAAGATCTACGAGCGCTTGGTCGCTTGCCGCGAAGCGGAGGGAAAAGCCCCCGTCGAGCTTCGATTGGATGCCGAGGCGCAGAAAATCATAAAGGGAACGCCTGCCGGGGAAAAGGATTTTGATACCGAGTTTCTCGATTATATCCTTGCGATCGCCGTGGTGGAGGATCTTTCCGCCGCGATCGCGCATATTGCCGCGCATTCCACGGGGCATAGCGAGGCGATCGTGACCGAGGATAAAGCCGCCGCCGATGCCTTCACCCTCGCGGTGGACAGCGCCGCCGTTTACGTTAACGCCTCTACGCGCTTCACGGATGGCGGTGAGTTCGGTCTCGGCTGTGAGATGGGCATCTCCACGCAGAAAATGCACGCAAGAGGACCTATGGGGCTTTGCGAGCTTACCTCGTATAAATATATCATCGTTGGCGAAGGTCATATCCGATAAGAAAACAATACTTTACAAAACAAGAGGATAGTATGAAAAAGATTGGCTGTATAGGATGCGGAAACATGGGCGGTGCGCTTGCATCCGCCATTGCGAAAACAGAAAATTCTCTCTATCTTGCAGACATGGATGCGGCAAAGGCATCGGCACTTGCCGAGCGCCTCGGCGCAAGTTGCCTTTCGGTAGCGGAGATCGTTGCGAAGTGCGATATGGTTCTCATTGGCGTAAAGCCGCAGGGGCTGAGGGCGCTGGCAGAAGAGATCGCGCCTCTCGTTTCTGCGCGCAAGGGCGAGATCACGCTTGTCAGCATGTGCGCCGGCGTCAGCCTGGAAAAGCTTGCCTCCTTCTTTGGCGCGGATGCAAGGATCATTCGTATTATGCCGAACACGCCCGCCGCAGTCGGCGAGGGCATGATCCTCTACGTTCCGGGTGCGCTTTGCAGAGAAGAGGACGTCGCGCTTTTCCTTTCGGCGCTTGCACCCGCCGGAAAGCTCTCGATGATCCCCGAGGATAAGATCGATGCCGCTTCCGCGGTTTCAGGCTGTGGTCCTGCCTTCGTATATATGTTCGCGCAGGGAATGGCCGAGGGCGGTGTCCTCTGCGGCCTTTCCTATGCCGATGCGCTTGCGTTCGCCGCAAAAACCATCGTTGGCGCAGGGCAAATGATCTTGGAGGGTATCGGTCATCCCGAGGCTCTGAAGGATGCCGTTTGCAGTCCTGCGGGAAGCACGGTCGAGGGCGTTCGCGTTCTCGAAAACGCCGCTATGCGCGGTGCGCTGATCGAAGCGATATCCGCGGCGTATGAGCGCACGAAGGAACTTGGTCGGTAAGCTTTAGCTTCGATATTTTTGCATAAATAATTGTTCGCGCCCTCTCGACGTAGGTCACTACGCCTTTGGGGCGCGAACTTCTATTTCTGATAAAAATCTCTTCGTTAAAACGCGTTGATCTAATTATCGAGGCAAAAAAACATCGATATTTTTATAAAAAGCACAAAAGCACCCAAACGTCAATTTGGGTGCTTTTGCGTTATCCGATATCTAATTTTAACGAGGCGAAGCCTCACATAGCTTGGCGAAGCCAATCATATCTGCTCGCTGTGCGAGCATCATATCTTGCCGATAGGCAATCATATCATTTCGGAGAGAATGCATATTCGCGCCGAAATCATTCGCTAAGACCGATCACGTCCTCAATCGGCATGGAAACGACGATGCCCTTGGCATCGCTCTTGATGCCGCAGGCATCCGAGATGGCCTGCATGATGGGAAGCTTGGTTTCGGCTTCCGAAACGATCATAACGATCTCGCGCTCTTCCTCGACGGCGAAGCCCCAAGCGCCTGCCAGCGCCATGTTACCAACGCTGCGGCTGTGGATCACCGTACCGCCTGCGGCGCCTGCCGCGCGTGCGGCCTCCATCACGTTTTCGCTGTATCCCTGATTAACGATTGCTGCGATCATTGAATATTTTGCGCTGTCCATACGGCTGTTTCTCCTTTTTTCGTTGTTTTCTGTCGGTGTCTCAGAGCTTTCCATCATACGAAGCACGAGCTTGCTGAGCCCCGTGATCGGAACGGTAAAAGCGATACCGCTGTTGGTGCTTCCGATCTTGAGACCGCGGCGAAGGCGCGTCAGCATATCTTTTGCGTCAGCGCCGGGGAGAATGCTGAGAAGCGCGGCTTTTTCGTTGTTTTCGAAGCCGAGGATGTCGCGCATTTCGCTGGAGGCTGTGCCCGTTGCGCTCATGCGGTAATGCAGAGGAATGGATTCAGCCTCGTAAAGCTTGGTGGCGCGCTCGGCGAGCTTTGGGGTGCAAATGAGAAATAAAAGGCGCGCGATATTCTTTTTGTTTTTCGTGTTCATTGCCGAACCTCCTTTGCGTTCCCCTCAAGGTCTACGATCACGTCGCTATCCTCGGGGATCACGATGTTGCTGAGCTTTTTCTTCAGCACGGCGGTCTTGTATCGGAAGGCAAGCCCCATGGTTTGGATGGCGATCAAGGGTGTCAGCGCCACGAGGGCAACCGCGCCGAAGGCATCGGTCATCACGTTGCCGCCGAGCGCGGTACAAGCACCGATGCAAAGCGGAAGAAGGAAGGTCGAGGTCATCGGTCCGCTGGCAACGCCGCCGGAGTCAAAGGCGATACCGACGAAGATCTTCGGCACGATGCGGGACATAACGAGCGCGATCAAGTAAGCGGGGATAACGATCCAGAGAATGGAGATCCCGGTGATAACGCGGATCATCGCAAGACCGACCGCCACGGAAACGCCGACCTGAAGGCAAGCGTTCATAGCGGATGCGGAGATCGTACCGTTGGTAATGGTCTGAACCTGCTTGTTCAGGATCTGGATGGCGGGCTCGGCCTTAACGATGAAGTAGCCGATCAGCATGCCGAGCGGAACGAGAAGCCACTTTTGCAAGATGGCAACCTCTTGGCCCAGCAGGGAGCCGACGGGCGCAAAGCCGACGCTGACGCCGCAAAGGAACAAAACGAGCCCGACGTAGGTGTAAATGAAACCGAAAAGGCAACGAAGGAATTGGCGCTTGTGATAGCGCTTCGTTGCAATTTGGAAGAGGAAGAAGACCGCGACGATCGGTGCGATCGAGAGCAACACGTCGAATGCATAATGCGGCGTTGCTTTTGCAAAGGCAACGATGACCGAACGCATATCCGAGGGGTTTGCAAGCACCTCCTCTGTGTAGCCGGAGCTGCTTTCGGGAGAAAAAATGCCGAGAAGCATCACGGCAAGGATCGGGCCGACGCTTGAGAGCGCCACCAAGCCGAAGGAGTCGCTGGAGGCGTCCTTGTCGGTACGGATCGAGGAGATACCAACGCCGAGAGCCATAATGAAGGGAACTGTGATGGGGCCGGTGGTCACGCCGCCGGAATCAAAGGCAACGGCGCGGAAGGAATCGGGAATGATAAAGGCAAGCACGAGCATCACGCCGTAAAAGCCCATCAAAAGATAAGAAAGATCGATCTTGAACATGATTCGCATCGCGGCGATCGCAAGGAAAATACCAACGCCGATGGCAACGGTGAGGATCAAGGTCCAGGTATCGATGGCAGGCACCTTGTCGGAGAGCACGCGAAGATCCGGCTCTGCGATCGTGATCAGCGTGCCGAGCAGCAGCGTTGCGCCCACGATGAGGAGCGCCTTGCGGGAGCGAGCCAAGGAAACGCCGATGCCTTCGCCGAGCGGGCTCATCGCCATCTCCGCGCCAAGCTGGAAAACGCCCATTCCGATCACGAGCATCACCGCTCCGAAAAGGAACATCATCATGTAGCCCGTATCCATCGGAACGAGCAGAGTGGAAAGAATGAGCACGATAAGGCTGATCGGCAGAACGGCAGCGAGCGATTCGTGTAGCTTTGCCTTCATATTCCTGTCCATGGGAAGGTCCTCCGCTTCTTAAGATTTTCGGCGCGTATAGGCGCTCTCTGTATTCTTATATAGTATAACATAAATGCACCGCGCAAAGCAACCGAAAAATATGAATAAAGGCGACCTTTGTATAAATTCATGAAAATAACACAAGAAAATGAAAAAAAGGGCAGAAAAATTGTTAAAAAAGCAAACGCTTTTTTTGCGTTTTCGTTCTTCTCTTTGCCAAATCCTTGCCAAACGAAAAAAGACGAAAGAAACCTAAATTTTGTTAAGAAAAATGTCGGCTTTCCCGATTGACGGAGCGATGTGTATGCGGTATAATAGTAGTATAAAAGAATATATGCTTTTAGAGGAAAGGAAATACTATGTACGAGTACGTCAAAGAATTTGAAAATTTAGGTCTTGGAATGTTCGTTCATTTTGGACTTTACAGCATCGTCGGTAAGGGCGAATGGCTGAAGTTCATGTATGAGATCGAGGACGAAGAATACGAGGCGCTCACGAAAAAATTCAAGGTCAAAAAGACCTGGGCGAAGGAGCTTGTGGCGGCGGCAAAATCCGCGGGCTGTAAGTATATCACGCTCACCTCCCGCCATCACGACGGCTTTTCGCTGTACGATACCAAGGGATTGAATACCTATGATGCGCCGCACAGTGCCGCAGGGCGCGATCTCGTGCGCGAATTCGTGGATGAGTGCAACAAGGCGGGCATCCGCCCCTTCTTCTACCACACCTTGATCGATTGGCACAATAAGGATTGCGAGGAAAATTTCCCGAAATACATTGATTATCTCGTCAAGAGCGTGGAGATCCTTTGCACAGAGTACGGAGAGATCGGCGGCCTTTGGTTTGACGGTTGGTGGGATAAGCCCACGGCGGATTGGCAGTTCGACCGTCTTTATGCAATGATAAGAAGCCATCAGCCGAATGCGATGATCATCAACAACACGGGTATGGACGAGGGCAAGATCGGCACGGTCGGTCACCCCGAGATCGATTCCGTAACCTATGAGCGCGGCGTCGCGCGTCCCGCCCCGAAAACCGACCGTCCCGTCGCGGGCGAAATGTGCGAGGTGCTCTTCGACCATTGGGGCTATTCCTCGCACGATATTCACTATAAGTCCTTGCCGTACATCCTGGAGGAGCTTGTCAGAACGCGTGCTTGCGGATGCAACTTCCTTTTGAATATCGGTCCAATGGGGAACGGCTCCGTGCGCCTGCTGGATAAGGCATATCTCGAAGAAATCGGAAAGTGGATCAAGTACAATAAGAGCTTCATTTATAAGGCGCGCCCCGCCGATATCAAGGTGGAGAATGCAGAGGCTTTCATCGGTGAGGACGGTGCGTATTACGTCGTAAGCGTTTGCCCCACCCGTGTTCTCATGGAGCACGAGAGCCTCGGCGGCAAGAGCGCAGAGGTGCATTTCCCCCTGCCCATCAAGAGCGCACGTTGGCTGGATAACGGAAAGAGCATCAAGCACAAAAAGGGTGTGTATGCGGTCGAGCCCTTCTCCTACGGCATCAATATGCATCTGCGCGTTGCAAAAATTGCTGTGAAATAAAAAACTCTATAGAGCTGAAATGAAAATCCCCCCAAATGGGGGGATTTTGTTTTAATGCCTTTAGGCAGTTGAGCACGAAGTGCGAAACAGACAACCACCCGCTATGCGGGTGGGGAACAAAGGTTATACCCTTGCATGGGACGTATGAAACACAAGCCTTCCCCTGAGGGGGAAGGGGGACCACGA
>JAZQTA010000041.1:0-25865 GCA_045630385.1 Eubacteriales bacterium
CCACTTCGTGGTCCCCCTTCCCCCTCAGGGGAAGGCTTGTGTTTCATACGTCCCACGCAAGGGTATAACCTTTGTTGCCCACCCGCATAGCGGGTGGTTGTCTGTTTCGCACTTCGTGCTCAACTGCCTAAAGGCATTAAATACGAAAAAATGCGCTCATTTCGCAAAAATGGGCGCGTTTTTTATTATAAAAAATACATTTTTAAAAAGCATCCGCTTCGATACATATCAAAGGCTTCTTCATTTTTTTCGCATATTTCAGGGTATAAGCTGCGCCTTTGGATTTTCCGTCCCAAATCACAAGAACGATATCCGCGATATTGACCATTTCTTCATTGCGCCGCATCGGTGCCGCACGACCGTAGAGATCATAATTCGGTCGAATAATATATTTAGAAAGACGGTATTTATCCGCATAATGCTCCGCCAGCGTATCGATTCCCTCCGCGCCCCCACTGATAACCGTATCGACACCCTTCGGGATATAAGGTGAAAGATCAAAATCCGCAATACTGCGCGAACCGACGATCAATAATTTCATTCCGTCTCCTCCCATATTTTTATATACCTATATAAGTATATATCTATTTAGATGGATTGTCAAGAGAATATATATCGGGTAAAATATATAAAAAAAGGAGGGGATTCGAATGGTAAAGCTGACGATCAAGGAATATCTCTCGGCACGTGGCATATCAAGATACGAATTATCCAAGCGAACCGAGATCGGATTCCAAACGATAGACCGATACTATAAAAATCGAGTCATTCGCTATGACAGCTATGTTTTAGACCGCATCTGCGAGGCTTTGGATTGCAACGTTTGCGACATTTTGACCTTTACGAAGGATAGCGAGCAATAAAAGAATAAAAAATACGAAAAAATGCGCTCATTTCGCAAAAATGGGCGCGTTTTTTATTGACACGGCGGCGTTTTCGTGCTATCATATAATCATAAAATAAATGAAATTTCGGAGGGCTTCACTATGGGAGTGGCACTTATCACGGGCGCGTCCAGCGGTATCGGGCGCGAGTTTGCAAAGCAGCTGAAGGAGAATTACGGCATCACCGAATTCTGGTTCGTTGCAAGAAGAAAAGATCGCATGGAGGCGCTGGCCGAGACACTTGGCGTGAAGGCGCATATCATCTCGGCAGACCTTTGCGAGGACGAGGGCGTGGAGGCCGTGCGCGAGGCGCTGAAGAGCGAAAAGCCCGAAATATCGGTGCTGATCAACGCCGCAGGCTTCGGCCGCTTCGGGGCGCACGATCAGATCTCGGACGAGGACACCGCGCGCATGATCGACCTGAACTGCAAGGCGCTGGTGCTGATCACGCACATGGCGCTTCCCTATATGGAAAAGGGCGGCCGCATCATTCAGCTCGGTAGCGGCTCTTGCTTTACGCCCTTGCCGAACTTCAACGTTTACGCCGCGTCCAAATCCTTCGTTCTGCACTACACCAAGGCGCTCTATTACGAGGTGAAAAAATACGGCGTGAGCGCGACGGCGTTCTGCCCCGGCTGGGTGGAAACCGAATTTCTCGGCGCGGCGGGCTCGGATAAAAACGTGAACCGCCCGAAAAAGACCAAGCCCCTGCTTCGCGTGGAAAAGGTGGTGAAGGGATGCCTTCGCGCCGCCTTCAAGGGGAAGAAGATGTTCGTGACCAACTGGTTCACCAAGATGCAGCACATGCTCTTCAAGCTCACACCGGACGGCATTCTTTCGAGAATGTGGCTCGGCATGCAAGAGAACGCAAATTCCGAAAAGGATGCGTAATATGAAAACAAAGATTTACAAAAAAGAGGAAAATGCTACCCCTGCGCGCAAAAGCTTCACCGCCGGCGCATTGACCGCGCCGCTCCCTCCCGCGCTCGTCACCGTGGGAGATGAAAACGAGGCAAACGTGCTGACCGTGGCATGGACGGGCATTTTAGCCACCGTGCCGCCCAAGACCTATATCTCCGTTCGCCCCTCGCGCCATTCGCACGCGATGCTCAAAAAAACGGGCGAATTCGTTCTCCATCTGCCGAGCGCCGATATGGCACGGGCGGTGGACTACGCGGGGATCTTCACGGGCGCGAAGGTGGATAAATTTGAAAAGTGCGGCTTCGAGAAAGTAAAGAGCGAAACCGTATCCGCGCCGACGATCGCGGCCTGCCCCGTGGCGCTGGAATGCCGCGTGACCGACGTTCTCCCCATGGGCTCGCACGACGTTTTCATGGCGGATATTCTGCGCGTTTCCTGCCACGAAACGCTCCTTGACGAAAAGGGAAAGATCCACATGGAGCGCGCGGGGCTTCTCGCCTATGCACACGGCGAATATTACACCCTCGGTAAGCGCGTGGGCGCATTCGGCTTCTCGGCGGCGAAAAAGAAAAAGCATCCGCAAAAAAAGGCCGCCGAGGGCGCAAAAAAGCCGCAGAAAAAGGAGGCGCGTGACAAATGAGCAACCCGACCACGGAAAGCACGAGAGAAATGCTCCTTTCGCTCATCGAGGCGGAATACGAAAGCGACGCGGCGTTTGAGCGCGCGATCGGACTCCCCGAAAAGACCGTGAACAACTGGAGGCGCGGACGAAGCGCATCCTTTATGAAAATGCTACCCCTGCTCTCGGAGCGCTTTCACGTGCAGGTGGGCGCCCTGATGGATATGCCGCTTCGCGGCGAAGCCGCCGAGCTATCGGAGGAGGAGCTGCACCTTTTGCACCTTTACCGAAAATCCCGCACGCTTCCGAAGGAGATGCGCACGGCCTTGGCAGAGACCGTGGAATCCACGATCCGCCTTTATATCAAGAGCGCGGAGGCGCTCACGCGCGAAAACAGGCGCGCCATGAAAAAAACGAAAGAAAAGCAATAAGGAGAAATATTATGATACTTACAAGCACCGTCATTCCCTTCAATCAGCGCTTCGGGCTTTACCGCTCGGTCGAAATGCTCTGCGAGGCGGGCTTTCGCTCGATTGATATTGATCTTTGCGATATCGAAAGCCCTCTGCTCAAAAAGGATAACGCGCAGGCCATTGCCGAGGTGAAAAGCCGCCTCGATAGCTTTGGCGCGATCGCGCATCAGGCACACGCGCCCTTCCCGATCGGCAAGGATGCCTACCGCATCCCGGAGGAAAACGTGGACGAGCTGCTTCGCCGCTCGCTGGAGGTTGCGGGCGCGCTCGGCACCTCGCAGGTGATCTTCCACCCGATCCGCATCTATGACAGCACGATGGAGGAGCGCATTGCGAAAAACCGCGAGATCCTTCTCCCCTACGGCGAATACGCGAAAAAATGCGGCACCAAGATCGCCGTGGAAAACCTTTTCTGCCAGCATAAGGAAAACAAGAAAAAGCTGACCACCAACGCCTGCTCCACGGGCGAGGAGCTTGCCGCCATGATCGATGCCCTGAACGATAACTTCGTTGCCTGCCTCGACGTCGGCCACTCCGGCCTTGCGGGCCAGAGCGCGGCGGCAATGATCCGCACCCTCGGCAAAAAGCGCCTGCACGCTCTGCACGTGCACGACAACAACTACCTTGAGGATCAGCACCTCGTTCCCTACCACGGCGACATGGATTGGGATTCGATCATCGACGCGCTTGCCGCGATCGGATATGACGACAGCTTTACCTTCGAGGCCATTCCGCGCTACGCGCGCAAGCTTCCCGAATCGCTCTGCGCCTCTTTCCTGAAGGATCTTTACAATATCGGCATGGACTTCGTGGAGAAAATCGAAGAAAAGAAAAAGGAATACGGCACGCTGTAAAGGAGAACGGATATGCTACTAACACTCAATTCCAGTTTTTTCCGCCCCTTCGGCATCGAGGGCGAGATCGAAAAATCCATCGAGGCGGGCTTTCGCTCGATCGACTTAAATCTCTGCCTTTACAATGACAACGTGCTCTACTTCCCGGGCAAGGAGCGCCATATTGCCGATATGAAGCGCATCCTGAAAAACGGCGGCGCCGCGATCCATCAGACGCACGCGCCCTTCCCGAGCTACCGCGAGGGCGAGGACGAATACAATAAGCTCTTAAAGGAGCGCACCCTCCAAGCGATCGAGATCTCCGCAGAGCTTGGCGCAAAGCAGGTGATCATCCACCCGATCCATTTCAAGAACGCCACGAAAAAGGAGCAGCTTGAAAGGAATCTGGAGCTTTACGCGCCCTACGGCGACCTTGCAAAGCAATGCGGCATCAAGATTGCGATCGAAAATATGTGGGGGCATCACCGCGACAAAAACGACCGCATCATCAAGAACGTCTGCTCGGATGCCGAGGAGCTTTGCACCTATCTTGACGCCCTCGGCGAGGGGTACACGATCTGCCTTGACCTCGGCCATGCGGGGCTCGTGGGCGAAGCGGCGGACGAGATGATCCTTGCGATCGGCAAGGAGCGCCTCGGCGCACTCCACGTGCACGATAACGATTTCTATCACGACAGCCACACCGCGCCCTTTTACGGGGATATGAACTGGGATGCCATCACAAGCGCCCTCGCCGCCATTGATTATAACGAAAGCTTCACCTTCGAGGTGGAGGGCGCATTCTGGACGCCCATCAAGGAGCTTCGCCTCCCCGCGGCAAAATACCTTCGCGAGATCGGAAATTACCTCATCGGCGAGATCGAGAGAAAAAAGAAAGAAATTCAAAAATAATTGCAGTTTTGCAAATCATTATTTACAAAAAAACAGAGCCAACACTTCGTTTGGCTCTGTTTTTTATTTTTTACTATGCAGATAATCCTCCAGCACCACCGCCGCGGATTTCAGCTCCGCCTCGAATTCGCGGACGCTGACGCGCAGAGCGCCGTGCCCAAGGATCACGAACTGCTCGTCCTTATCCGAGCTGACCACGCGCACGCGGTAATGCTCCGCGATATGGTAGGTGGTTTTTTCGATGAAGGCATCCGCCGTCTGCTTTTCCTTGGTATACACCACGGTGACGGGGCCGATCTCTTCCTCGCTTCCCACGCCCTCCTTGCGCCGATAGGCGTCAAAAACGATCAGCGCGCGGCATTTTTTCATGGCGGCGAGGTTGCACACCGTGCGGATCAAGGCATCCCTCGCATCTCCGATATCCGCCTCGGCAAGGCGGCGAAGCGCGGGCATGGCAAAGATCACGTTATAGCCGTCCAGCACGAGATATTCCTGCTTTGGCGGCTGCGGCTTTTTCGGCTTTCTTTTCTCCTCGGTGGGCGCGGCGTTCACGCGCTTTTCGCTGACCGTGCGCGGCTTGATCTTTCCGTAGGTGCGCTCAAAGATCTCCACCCATTCCTTCTCGGTCACGTTTTCCTGCTTTTTCGGAACGAAGGCAACCGCCGCTTCCTCCTCCGCCTCCTCCGAGCCGTAGCCCGTGGGCAGATGCATCATATCCTTCGCCTCATACCAGGGCACGGCGTAGCCGCTTCCCTGCTTGCAGAATACCGAATCCGCCGTATGTCTTTCGTCAAGATCCGGATCGTAGCCGCGCGCGGCAATCACCTCGTCGGGGTTATGGCAGGGCGCGTACGGGCCGACCGCGAGCGAAATTTTTCCCTCACCCTTGGTGTAGGCGCGAAGGGTTGTCGGATACGAGCGCAGGCAAACCACGGGCGCGTTTCCGACAAGAACCGTCACGCCGCCGTCACTCGTATGGCTCGCCACCGTGCCGCCCATCTGCGCAATATCCGTGAGCGCGCGGCCGACTGCCGCATCCGGAAGCTCCATCGTAAAATCAAAGGTTGGCTCAAGGATCACGCCCTCGCCACAGCGAACACCGTGGCGCACGGCGCGGTAGGTTGCCTGTCGGAAGTCACCGCCCTGCGTGTGCTTCAGATGCGCCTTGCCTCGGATCAGAGTGATGCGCACGTCGGTTAAGGGTGCGCCGAGCAGAGCGCCTCTGTGCGCCCGTTCCTCAATATGCGTCAGTATCAGGCGTTGCCAGGAAAGCGCAAGCTCGTCCGTGGAGCAATCCGCCGCGCAAACGATACCGGAGCCGACCGGCAAGGGCTCGATCAGAAGATGCACCTCGGCATAATGGCGCAGAGGCTCAAAATGCCCGTAGCCCATCACGGGCGCGGCGACCGTTTCGCGGTAAAGCACCGTTCCCTCGTCAAAGCCGACCGCAAGCGAGAAGCGCTCCTCGATCAGCGTTTTCAAAACCTCCAGCTGAATTTCACCCATGAGGCGCACGCGGATGCGCCCCGCCTCGCTATCGTAATGCAGATCCAGCGCGGGATCCTCCTCGGCAAGCGTGCGGATGCGCGCGAAGGCATCCACGGGATTTATGCCGTCGGGCAAGAGCATGCAGTAATCCAGAACGGGCGTGAGAATATTTTCCGCGCCCGACTCCACGCCGAGCCCCATGCCCGCCGAAAGCCGATCCGTGCCGTAAAGCGCGACCAAAGCACCTGCCGCCGCTTCCTTGACGGGCTTCGATTTTTCTGCGGAGAATACGCGGATCTCCTCGATCTTTTCTCTGACGGGCGTTCCGTCGGGCAAGGAAAAGGCGATCTCCTCCTTCGGGCGCAAGGCGCCGCCCGTGATCTTGGCAAAGGCGATGCGCCGCCCGTCCGAATCTCTCGTGATCTTGAAAACGCGCGCGCCGAAAAGGCTTTCGCTATACGGCGTCGGCAGCGTATAAGCGTCGAGCCGCTCCATCAGCGTATCCACCCCTTGGTTTTTGAGAGCCGAGCCGAAAAGGCAGGGGAAGATCCTTCTGCGCTTGATCGAGCGGGCGATCTCCGAGCGCAAAAGCACGCCGTCGGCAAAATATTTTTCCATCAGAAGCGTATCGTGCGAGGCGGCATCCTCATAAAACGAATCGCTTTCATCCGCCGTAAAATCCACGCAGGCGGGCGAGAGATGCGTCTTGATATTTTCAAGAATTTCGGCTCTTCTTCCGCTAAAAAGATCACATTTGTTTACAAAAATAAAGGTTGGAATGCCTCTTTTCTCAAGAAGCTGCCAAAGCGTCTTGGTGTGCGGGCGCACGCCCTCGGAAGCACTTACGACTAAGATCGCATAGTCCTGCACCCAAAGCGTGCGCTCTGTTTCGCAGGAAAAATCCACGTGCCCGGGGGTATCGACCAGGGTGAGCGCGGTGTCGCCGTATTCCATCACCGCCTGCTTTGAAAAGATCGTGATGCCCCTCTTTTTCTCCAAGGAATGCGTATCGAGATATGCATCCCCTCTGTCCACGCGGCCGAGCGCCTTCGTGATGCCCGAGGTATACAGCATGGCCTCGGAAAGCGTGGTTTTGCCCGCGTCCACGTGCGCAAGAATACCGAGAACGATTTTTTTCACGGATGCATACCCCCTTTTCGTTTTTATTTAGTGTAACACAAAAGGAAGAAAAAGTCAATCAAAAAACCTTGCCGCGCCTTGACAACGCGCGTGCGCGTGTGCTATACTCTAAAAAGAATAAAAAAATGCGAGGGCATTCTTATGAAAAAAAGCTATTGGATCTATAACGCCGGCGATTACGAGATCTTCCACACCAATCTCGTCAACTCCCGCCGCCAGGAATTCGGGGTGGACTATCCCGTGGTCTGGCGCGTGTATCCCGTTGAACCGAAGGTGGATTTCCATGCGGATATCACCGTGGAGAAGGACACGACCTTTACCCTGCATCTGAACGGCAAGGGCTACGTTTTCGTGGACTTCTGGGAGAAGGAATTCGCGGACGGCGCAATGCTCGACGTTGCGGCGCTCGATGCCCCGCTTGCAAAGCGCTACCGTCCCGGCGTGCCCGTGCCGCTTGAAAAGGGCGAGCATCATCTGCACATCTGCTGCTTAAATCTCGAAAGCCTGCCCGCCGCCTATATTGAGAGCGACGAGGTTGTGACGAACGGCGATTTCTATACGCTGAACGAGTGTGGCGAAAAGATCCCCGTGGGATACAGCGAGATGCACGACAGCCCCGAAAAGCGCCCCACCGAGTTTATTTTCTCCTACGAAAGAATGCTCCCCGTCGCAAAGGAAAAGCGCGGCGAGGGCACGCTTTTCGACTTCGGAAAGGAGCTTTACGGCTATCTTTACGTAAAGGGCGTGTGCGAGAATGATGACCTGCACGTCAGCTACGGCGAATCCATGGAGGAGGCGCTGGATATCAAGCACTCCATCGTTTGGGAGGAAGTGAGCGGTGCGGCGGAATACAAGCTTCGCCCGCGTGCCTTCCGCTATATCTACATCCTCGGCGCATCCGATCCCTCGGTCGAGGCGGACTACGAATATCTGCCCCTGCCCTATCGCGGCAGCTTCCGATGCGACGATGAGAGCGTGAACCGCATTTACGATACGTGCGTTTACACCCTGCATCTGAACGTGCGCGAGATCCTCACCGAGGCGATCAAGCGCGACCGCTGGCTCTGGAGCGGCGACTCCTATCAGGCCTTCAAATTCATCACCTATCTTTTCCACGATAAGGATATCGTGCGCCGCACGCTGATCGGTATGCGCGGCAAGGATCCCATGACCGAGCATATCAACACGATCGCGGATTACAGCCTTTATTTTATCCTCGGCGTGCTGGAATATTACGAGGACTACGGCGACAAGGATTTCGTTCGCTTCATTTATAAAAGATGCAAGACCTTGATGGACTTCTGCGCGGGGCGCGAGGACGAAAGCGGCTTCTTCGTGAAAAAATACGAGGACTGGATCTTCGTTGACTGGGCGAATATCGACAAGGACGGCCCCGTTTGCGCCGAGCAGATCCTCTATATCGCATCCCTTCGCGCGATGGCAAGGCTCGCCGCGCTGATCGGAGAGAACGGCGCGGACTACGAGAATAAGGCCGAGAGGCTCACCGCCCTCGTGAACGAAAAATTCTACCGCCCCGCTCTCGGCGCATACGTTTCCTCCTTCACCTCGGGTAAGGAGCAGGTAACGCGCCACGCAAATATTTTGGCGATCCTTTACGGCGTTGCAAGCGAGGAGCAGACGGCCGCCATCATCAAAAACGTGCTGGAAAACGATGCGATCCCCGCGATCACAACGCCGTTCTTCGGCGGCTTTGAGCTGGATGCCATGGCAAGGATCGGCCGCACCGACTTCGTGGAGCACCGCATCCGCACCTACTGGAAGGGCATGATCGACCTTGGTGCCACCACCATTTGGGAGGAATACAATCCCGCCTTCTCGGGTGCGAAGCATTACGAGATGTATAACAATAAATACGGAAAATCCCTCTGCCACGCATGGGGCGCATCCCCCATCTATCTTCTCGGCAGATACTTCCTCGGCGTATCCCCCACCTCGGTCGCTTACAAGACCTTTGAGGTAAAGCCCTGCCTCGGCGGCTTCGGCTTCATCGAGGGCACCGTTCCCGTGGGTGACGGCGAGGTGCGCGTGTATCTTTCCAAAACCGAGCTCCGCGTTCTCGCGACCAAGGAAGGCGGCACGCTGGTGTGGGACGGCAAGCGCATTCCGCTTTCCGCAAATCAAGAAATCACTATAAATTTGTAAATATTCGTTGTCGATAAGACAGAAAGGCTTTTGCGCCATGGAAATTTTTGCACCGAAAAAACTGAATCCCTCATATTTTACGTACGTACAGAACGATACACCCCTTGCGCCCGACAGCGTGAGTGACGCCGGATATCACTTTGGCTGGAAGACCGTCTTTGACGTCGGCATCGACGTGCATTTTGAAGCCTTGAAGGATACCTATATCGGCGCGATCACCGTCAAGTTTTCCGCCCCCGCGGTTTCGGGCGTTGAGGTGCTTCTCGACGGAAATGTTGCGGGCTGCTACTTCAGCGAAAGCGGCTATTCCGTCGGCGCTCTTGCGGGCGAGAGCACCAACCTGCTCCAAAAAAGCGAAATTTCCGTGCCCGTCGGTGCATACGGCGAGAAGTTGATCCTTCGCCTTCACGGCGCGATGCAGGCGATCGATCTGGAGAGCGTTACCCTTCTCGGCGCGCAGATCACCGATACCCCCGCCGTTTATCCCGTGCCGAAGCGGATCTCCTTCCTCGGAAAAAGCAGGCGCATTGCAAGAGTCGTTGCCGAAGGCGGCGCCGAGGCCGAATTTGCCAAGGAATTCTTCCTTGAAACCTTAAAGGAATGCTCGCCCCAGCCGCTTTGCGATTGCGGCGTTACGGTGCGCTTTCTCGAAACCAAGGACGCGGCGTACGCCGACGAGCGCTACACGGTGGATTTTGAAAACGATATTCTGACCGTCACCGCCGCCGAAAGGCTGACGCTCCTTTACGGCGCGGACACTCTGCGCCAGGCCTTGAACGGCGAGGGGATCGCGCTCTTCACCCTGGACGATAAGCCCTCCTCCGCCTTCCGCGGCTTCCATCTCGGATTGCCGCGCCTGGATTATTTCGAATTTGCCGAAAGGCTCTTCCGCTACGTGCTTCTTCCCCTTCGCTATAATTCCATCATCGTGGAATTCGCGGGCGGCATGCGCTTCGATTCTCACCCCGAGATCCTGGAGGCGTGGCTGGAGGATCAGCGCCTGCGCGAGAGCGGCGAGATCATTGCCGCGCCCATCCATAACGAAATGGGCGCAAGAGGCACGGTGCTTGAAAAGGCGGACGTGGCAAGATACCTTGCGAGCGCAAGAAAATACGGTCTTGACGTGATCCCCGAGGTGCAGTCGCTCTCTCACGTGCAGTACCTCACGGCGGCGCACCCCGAGTTCGGCGAGTACGCCGCAAAGCTTGACCGCGAGATCGACACGCGCGGCGAGGACGAGCGCCCCGCCGAAACCGTGGCGCATTGCTACTGCCCCTCCTGCGACGGCGTTTACGACGTGATGTTCGACATCATTGACGAGATCGTGGAGGTTGCAAAGCCCAAAAAGTACGTTCACCTCGGTCACGACGAGGTTTACCAGCTCGGCGTTTGCGAAAAGTGCAAGGACAAAACCCCTGCCGAGCTTTACTACTACGATATCATGAAGCTTTACGGCCACCTGAAGGAAAAGGGGCTGACGGCCATGATCTGGTCGGATATGCTCCATCCCGCACCGCTGACGCAGTATAAGTGCGAGTCCGTGCGCGAAAAGCTCCCGAAGGACATCGTGTATCTGGAATTTATCTGGTATTTCAAATTTGATGCGGATATCGAGGACGATCTTTTGCCCTACGAAAATCCCTTGATGTTCGGAAACCTCTATTCCTCGCACTTCACGCGTTACAGAAGCCGCATGCTGAAGAAGGGCGTGATCGGCGGCGAATGCTCCACTTGGGTAGCCGTCGGCGAAGAGGAATTCGGTGACAACGGAAAGCTCTTCGACCTCGCATACCTTTCCGACATGCTCTGGAATCCCGAAAATTACGAGGAGGACAACCGCCGCGCCTACACCGAGCTTCTCACAAAGCACGTGATCCCCTATCTCAGAAATGGTCTGCACGGCGCGTTCGCTCCCAAGGGCTATAAGGAAAAGGCCCTGCGCTTAAAGGGCGAAAGGCCCGCCATGCCCGCACCTCTCGCGGGCGCGCGCAAGAACGCGATCCTCGCCAAGGACTTCGCCTTCAAGGGCAAAAAGAAGATCGACCGCCTCGTTTTGGAGCATACTCTGCTTTACCCGATGCGCCGCATCGTTTGGAAGGATCTTCCCCTGCTCGGCGTTTACGAGGTTTGCTATGAGGACGGAACGAAGGAAAATATCGAGCTTCGCTACGGCAGAAATATCATGGAGCTTGCCCACACCTACGGAATGCCGAAGCCCACGCAGTATTTCCGCCATAACGGCTACGTCGGCACGTATTTTTCGGATCCCTCTGTTCTCGCAAAGACCGAGTGCGGCGAGGATCTGACGCTGCTTTCGTATCCCTGGGATAACCCCCATCCCGAAAAGGCCGTCGTTTCCATCGCGTACAAGGCGATCGAAGAAACGGCAGCTCCGATCCTGACGGGAGCAAAGATCCTGACAAAAAACGCATAAAAAGAAAACAATTATTTACATATATCGACAAAGGAGAAAACATGAAAACCTACGAAACCCTTTTGAAAGAAAACCGTGCCTTTGCAGAAAGCACGTTTGAAAAGATCAACAAAAAGGCACTCGAGATGGCAAAGCGCTCGAGAAACAAGCTGGTTGACGGCGTTGACGAAAACGGCATGCACAAGGAGGTCGAGCCCACGTGGTGGACCACGGGCTTCTTCGGCGGCATGAACTATATGCTCTACGCCTACACGAAAAACGAGGAATATCTCAAAACGGGAAAGGCACAGGAAAAGCTGATGGATGCGGCCTTCCTCCGGGAGAACAATCTGCACCATGACGTAGGCTTTCAGTGGCACATTCTCTCCGGCGCAAGCTATGCCTTGACCGGTGACGAGGACTCCCGCCGCCGCGCGTTTTACGCCGCTTGCACCCTTTTCTCCCGCTACGTGATCGACGGAAAATACATCATCGCATGGCCCGGCCAGAACGAAAAGAACTGGACGATCATCGACAGCATGATGAACATCCCGCTTCTCTATCGCACCTCCGAGCTGATCGGCGACGATCGCTTCACCCGCGTTGCCAAGGCACACGCCGACACCCTCATCCGCACCCACGTGCGCGAGGACGGCTCCGTGCACCACATCGTGGAGCACGATCGCGAGAGCGGCGACCTCGTTAAGACCTACGCGGGACAGGGCTGTGCCGTTGGCTCCTCCTGGTCGCGCGGCCAGGCATGGGGACTTTACGGCTTCATCCTCTCCTATATTCACACGGGCGAGAAGCGTTATCTTGACACCGCAAGGCGCATCGCCGATTACTTCCTTTCCTGCGTGGAAAAGGACGGTTACCTTCCCCGCGTGGACTTCCGCTCCCCCGAAGACGATCCCGTATACTACGATAGCACCGCAGGTGCTTGCGCGGCGTGCGGTCTGATCGAGCTTGCCAAGGCACTTCCCGAGGCAGAGGGCGGCTTCTACATGGACGGTGCGATCAAGATGCTCCGCGCCATGGAGGAAAAATTCACGGATTACGACGTGGAAAACGACCATATCCTCGACTACGGCACGGTGCGCTATCCCATCAAGGGCGTTTATACCCCCGAGCAGGCGAAGGTGCATATCAGCATTATCTACGGTGACTTCTTCTTCGCAGAGGCGATCCTGAAGCTGCTGGAGGCTCCGTTTTTACCTTGGTAAAAGCAAAATTTTTTTAACGACGAGGAAAAGACCATGCTCGATTTTAACAAGGCGAAATCCCCCGAATTTTGGAAGGCGGTCAGAGAGAATGCGGCGTACGCCCCTCTGATCGACGGCATCAAGGCGCTTTATCAGCCCGACGATGCGCTGGATCTTTCGGTCATCCGCTTTTCACAGCGCTTCAAATATTACAAGGACGGTGACAGAGGCACGGCGGAAACGCCCTATTTCCACCGCCGCCGCGTGCTTTCCTCTGCCGCGATCCTCGCCCTCCTTTATCCCGAGCGTGAGGAATATATCGACAAGATCAACGATCTGATGTTTGCAATCTGCGACGAATACAGCTGGTGCCTTGCCGCGCATACCCCCTCGGAGGGTGACGTGAAGGTCGATCCCTTCGTGGTTGACCTCTTCAACGCGGAAACGGCGGCCATGATGGCAATGCTGAGCCAAATTCTTGCCGATCGCATCGCGCCGCAGGTCAAGGAGCGCGCCGAGGATGAGGTGCGCCGCCGCGTGCTTGCGCCCTTCAAGGCGAAATTCCAGCCCGGCGAAAAGTATAACAACAACTGGTCCACCGTGGTGGCGGGCAGTACCGCGCTTGCGTTCCATTTCCTTGAGCCCGAGAGCTTCCGTACGGTAATGCCGCGCTTCAAGGAGAGCCTCGAGGACTTCGTTTCCAGCTACACGGACGACGGAACCTGCACCGAGGGCTTTAGCTATTGGATGTACGGCTACGGCTATTTCCTCTTCCTTGCCGACCTTCTGCGCGAATACTCGCAGGGCGCGTACAACGCCTTTGCGAGCGAAAAGGTTCTGAAGATGGCGAACTTCCCGAAGCGCTGTTTCTTGCCTCCCTCAAAGGCAACGCTCAGCTACGCGGACGGCGCGGCCGCAGGCCGCGTGGATATCGGATGCTGGCATTTCCTTTGCAGAGAATATCCCGAGGGCGTGAAAATGCTCACGTGGGATCAGCTTTACATCTGGCCCGGCAACGTGGGCTTCGTGTATTACGTGCGCGACTTTCTTGCCTTTGATCCCACCCGTCTGCCACCGAGCGAGGCGGAGATCTGCGACTATATTTTGCCCGATGCAAAGCAGGTCGTGATCACGAGAGAAGGCTACTCCTGCACCGCCAAGAGCGGAAACAACAAGGAGCGCCACAACCACAACGACGTCGGCTGCTTTATCTTTGCGGATGCGGACGGACAAGCGATCTGCGACCTCGGCGCAGGGCTTTATACGCGCGAATACTTCCTCCCCGAAACGCGTTACACAATTTTCTGCAACCGCTCCATGAGCCACAGCGTTCCGATCTTTGACGGCGCGGAGCAGAAGGAGGGCGCGGAATACGCCGGCACGTTTGCCTATGAAAACAACCGCATGACGATGGAGATCTCTGCGGCCTACGGCCTCGATGCCCTGAAATCCTGCTTGCGCACGATCGACTTTGACGACACGGGCATCACCCTCTCGGATGCCTTTGACTATGCGGGAAAAACGATCACCGAGCGCTTCGTCACCAAGCGCGAGCCCTCTGTGAAAGCGGGCGAGATCACGATCGGAAAAACCAAGCTGACCTTCGATCCCGCGCTCGTCCCCACCGTCACGACCGAAACACATTTCCTCCACGGCTACAGGGGCGACAGCGTTCCCGTTTACTGCATTGACTTCGCGATTGCGGGAAGCGCAAAGTCCTTCTCCATCCGCATTGAAGCATAAATGTTATCAAAGAAAGAACCGATGCAATTTTTTGCATCGGTTCTTTTTTACGGATTGGAGCAGAGAATGGAACGAAATTTATTCGGATCCTTATAAAAAAGAAGAGCCATTTAGAGGCTCTCCTAATTTAATCCAAATACTGTATATACGTTTCTATAAGGGCTTCCAACGCAATTCTGTGTTGCGGTTTCAGCTTTTCAATTTTACGACCAATCGCATTCTCGCCAAAAAGCTTTCCTGTTGAAATCGAATCACGCAAAAGATAATCGGCAGACACATTCAAGGTTTCTATCAATCGAATAAACACCTGCATACTCGGCAGCTTCAAACCGCGCTCAATTTGCCCGACAAATTCCACACTGACATCCAGGCGCTCTGCCAATGCATCCTGCGTTAACTGCATCTTCTTGCGCGCTTCTTTAATTCTATCGCCCATGGTATGCTTATCCATCTTCCCATCTCCCGTACTAACAGTTTGATTTCCACACAAATATTATAGATGGAAAATCGCAAAATTAGAACAAACTGTAAGTTCGCAATTCGCACTTTGAGATCGGATTTTGAACAAATATATTTAAACCATTCGCAGTTTTTGACTATAATCGATTCCTTTTATAATCTTTTAAAAGGAAAAATCAAAAATTATACAATTCCTCTGCCTTTATGCAATCGTATTCCTCGGGCGTTTTCTCAAAGCCGCCGGTGGTGACGAATCCGATTTTGCCAACGGTTAAGCCCTTAATATTTTTAATTTGCTGTGTTTCGTTATACATCTCCTTCACACCGAGCGGCGACGCATAATATTTCACCTCGTAGATATCATAAACGCCCTTGCGCTCCAGCACAACGTCGAACTCTCCGTTTATCCTCTTCGCGCTGTCATCATAATAAAAGGTTCCGATATTGGATACACCGCGAAGCTTTCGGTTTTTAACGCACAGCGAAAAATACGTCCGCACGATTTCTTCAAACCGATGAGAAATAAACGTAACGAGCGCTTTTTCAATGTACTCCTCGTAAAAGGCCTCTGCACCGAGCATTTGCAGCGCGCTCTTATTCTTGTAGATAAAGGTATAGTAGAACCTGAGAAGGTTATCGCGCACCTCATAGCTCGCCTTCTTTGCATCATCGGACTTATTGATCGGAAAAACCTTCGCTATAATTTCCATGTCTTCAAGCGGAGATAGATTTTTAGAAAGAATTCCATTCGTTTTAAATCCTAAAAAGCTTTCAATATCTCTATATTTCCTTTTTCCGTTGGAAATAGCGTGAAATATTCGCTCCGCGTGGAGCGATCTCGTGTAATCGGAAATCAAAAGATGCTCTGCATAACCGTAAACGTAGCTCGTGGGATTGAGAATCGTCGCAATGATATTTTCCTTTAAGCTCTTGGATGCATCTAGCGCCTTGTTGATATAAGGCGAACCGCCGAACACCGAGTACATTGCGATTTTATCATACGCAGACTTGCTACTATAAAATTCAGATGCCGTTTTATAATCCAGCTCCTTAAGACAAAGCGTCATCGTAAAACGACCGTAGAGCGCGTTGCCCTCTTCGAGCAAATCCTTCATCATATCTATATGCGAGCCGGAAACGAACAAACGTATATTCTTAAGGTCGTTATCTATGATCGACTGAAATATAGAGTCTACGGTTTCAGCATTGACGAAGGATTTCAAATACGGATATTCATCTATTACAACGTTAAACGTTACATCAAGGCTATTAAGATACGCAAAGGCATCGGCAAAGGATGCAAATAAAATCTCCGACGGAATGATCCTCTCCCGAACAAGCATCGAAACGAAACCGTTTACGTTTTCCTGCATCGGCGCTTTTAAGCATTCATAATAGACCGTCTTATCATCGGATTTCTTCAATGCCTCTTTTATAAGCGTGGTTTTTCCAACCTTACGCTTTCCGTAAATCATAACGGATGCAGACGGCAAATCAAGCAAAGACTGCAGTTGCTTCAGCTCTTCCTCACGCCCGATAAACATTCCTTTTCCTCCTTATCGAATAATACTGAATTATTTTTCACTGAAATTATATTCAGTATAATATATTTTTGCTTATTTGTCAATAGGTTATGCCGTTTTTATCTGTTTTTGATAAATTTTAATGTATCCGATCAATAGAAAAAGGCTGAAAGCACACCGTAAAAAGGGGCTTTCAGCCTTGCTCTTTTACCTTTGATCAATCAGCGGGGGAGAAGGAACCCTTATCCGCGCCGCACAGAGGGCAAACGTAATCATCGGGAAGATCCTCGAATTTCGTTCCTGCCTTGATGCCGTTCGCAGGCTCGCCTGCCGCCTCGTCATACTCGTAACCGCAAAGGTCGCATACATATTTTGCCATAGTTTATTTTCTCCTTTAAATTATATTTTTTGTTTTTGATTTTTCGTTTTTTTATTTTTAGGGGAAGATATCATCTTCCCGCGGGCGATTCGTGAATCGCCCCTACGGAATCCCGAAAGCGGAAATAGAAAAGGATTCTAATGGATTGGAAGGAAAACGGAGTTTTCCAACCTTAATACCTTACCAAACTTTTGCAAACTCTCAATGAGGCACTATTTAATAAACATTTATCCTTTTCGGTCTTACTGAAAATCGCCGCTCATCCAAAGGCCGTGCAAATTACAATACTCATAAACGGCTATTACTTCCTCGCCGTCCGCCAGTGCGAACACAACCTCTGCCGCGCCCTCGTGCGCAAGATCCGCCTTCTGGAAGCCGCGATTCGTTTCCAGAACGATAAACGCGATGTGATGCTCCTCTGTCATCGGATGGGGTACGCTTCCGACAGCCACCTTCACGAACTTGCCTTCAAGCTTTGCCACGGGGATGTGCTTTTCCTTGGAAGCATCCACCGTGCCGGGCACAAGCTCCGTCATCTTTTCGCCACAGCACACAACGGGCACGCCCTTGCTATATGCATAAACGATGATATTTCCACAATGATTGCAACGATAAAATTTCATGATAAAATCTCCTTTTGATATGATATATTGTATGTTTTTTTATTTTTCTTATGCTTTTTCGGGAATGGTTGCAAGGATCGCATCAACGAATGCATCGAAGCCCTCCGCATCCTGCGCGCCGAGCGCACTTCTTACGGTGAACGCCGATTCAAGGATATTCAGATTCTTGCAGGAGGAGAGGATCTCGCGCATCCACTTGGCCGCCGAGGGTGCCCAAGATCCGTTTTCGATCAGAGCCACCGTGCGGTTTTGCAGATTGTGCGCCGCGAGCTCGTGCAAAAGCGCCTCCATCGTTACGAACACGCCGTTATTATAGGTGGGAGCGGCAAAGACGAGATGCGATGCGCGGAACGCCGCGGAAACGATCTCGGATGCGGCGGTGACGGATACGTCAAACATATCCACCGCAATTCCCTTCTCGCGCAAGCGGCACGCCAGGATATTCGCCGCGTTTTCGGTGTTACCGTAGATGGATGCGTACGCGATCATAACCTCGGTTCTTTCGGGGGCGTAGGTGCTCCATGCATCGTACTTTCCGATAAAGCGCCGGATCGCTTCCGCCTCGCGGAAAACGAAGCCATGCAAGGGCGCGATCATCTTCACGGGCAGAGGCGCAACCTTTTTAAGCGCCGCCTGCACCTGCGGTCCGTATTTGCCGACGATATTCGTATAATACCTTCTCGCCTCGGGAAGGTGCTCCGCGAAGAAATCCACCTCATCCGAGAAAAGCGCACCGTTCAGCGCACCGAAGGTACCAAACGCATCCGCCGAGAAAAGAATGCCGCTTTCGTGATCGAAGGAAATCATTACCTCCGGCCAATGCACCATGGGAGCCATGTAAAACGTCAACGAATGTTTACCAAAAGAAAGCGTTTCGCCCTCTTTCACGAGTTGAACGCTCGGCGTTTTCCCGAAGAACTGCTCGATCATCTTCTTGGTTTTATCATTACAGATCACGACCGCCTCGGGATACTTATCGAGAAGAGAGATCAGCGTTGCGGAATGATCGGGCTCCATATGATGCACGACCACGTAGTCAAGCCTGCGGCCGCCAAGACCGTACGCCACGTTCTCGACGAAGGTTTTTTCCACCGCGCGATCCACCGTGTCAAAGAGAACCGTTTTTTCATCCAACAGAAGATAAGAGTTGTAGCTGACGCCACGCGGAACGGAATAAACGCCCTCAAACATGGAGAGGCGGCGGTCATCCGCGCCAACCCAGAGAATATCATCCGTTACCTTTCTTGTACATTGCATTGTCTGCTCTCCTTTTAGACTCATTCTATATTTTCTATAATCATTCTAACATATTCTTTCCTATTTGTCAATAGCATTCCGAAAAATTTTTAAATATAGATGATTATTCACCGCGGCCGTGCGAGTTATACACGCGAAAATGCGAAGTTTTCCACAATATATCTATAAAGCATTTATTGCATAGGTATTGGCTTTTTTAATTTTTTGTTCTTAAAATAAAAATTCTCGCTTTTTATTGACATTCTTCGATTTTTTTGGTAAACTCTTTATTGGTTGTTTTTTAAACATTTTAAAAGGAGTTCATTATGGAATTTTTTGGTTTGACACTTTTCGGATCGCTTACGGGCGGCGGCCTGCTCGCAGTTGCGGCCGTTCTTTTCGTGATCGGTCTTGCGCTCATTATCAAGGGCGGTGACTGGTTTGTGGATTCTGCCTCTTGGTTTGCAGAGGCGACGGGCATTCCGAAGTTCGTCGTTGGCGCAACGGTGGTATCCTTTGCCACCACGCTTCCCGAGCTTTTGGTTTCCGTTCGTGCCGCGGCAAACGGCTCGGCACAGCTTGCGATCGGCAACGCGGTCGGCTCTGTTACGGCGAACACCACGCTGATCATGGGCGTATCGCTCGTCGCCATGGCAGGCGCCGTAAACCGCAAGAGCTTCTCTCTGAAGGGCGGTCTTTTCCTCGGCTCTGTTGTGATCCTCACCCTGCTTTCTCTCGGCATGTCGCTTCCCGTATGGTCTGCCTTCATTCTTTGGGCGATCTGCATCGGCTTCATGGTCAGCAACGTGCTTGAGGGCAAAAAGGAAGCCGCACCGAGCGTTTCCGAAGTCTTCGACAAGAAGGCCGTTCCCTCCAAGGTGCTCTGGTTCTTGATCGGCACGGCATCGATCGTGTTCGGCGCGGAGTTCCTCGTTTCCTCGGGCAAAACGATTGCCGCAGGCATCGGCATCAGCGAAACGATCATCGGCTTCACCGTGATCGCGCTCGGCACCTCGCTTCCCGAGCTTGTCACCACGCTGACGGCGATCCGCAAGAAGGAATCCTCTCTCTCGGTTGGTAACATCGTCGGCGCGAACATCATCGACGCCACCCTGATCCTGCCCCTCTGCTCCGTCATCGGCGGCAAGGCATTGCCCGTCGAGAAGGTCAACCTGATCTTCGACTTCCCCGTCTGCATCGCGGCCGCGGCCGTTGCCGTGATCCCCACGATCATCACGGGCAAATTCAAGAAATGGCAGGGCTTCGCCCTCCTCGGCATCTACGCCGTATACATGCTCCTTCTCATCTTCAACGAGATCGGCGTTGTGACACTTGGATAAATGTTCAAAAATAAAAACGGCGAAAAAAACAATCTTTGCGGCGGAAACATTCGCAAGCTTCGGCTCGCCTCCCCGACCAAGCTTTCGCAAAGAGGACTCGCGGACAAAATGCAGCTGATCGGCATCGACGTAGATAAAAACGCCATCCAACGGATCGAAAGCGGAGCAAGATTTGTTACCGACATTGAATTGAAAGCCTTGGCCGAAATATTTGAGGTGAGCCTCGATGCTCTTTTGCAGTAAACCGCACTTATAGAAAGCTTGCGTTTCCAACCTTAATATTTTAACAAATACGAACAAAGAAAAGGAAGAGGCACTATTTTAAAAATAGTACCTCTTTTTTATTTACAGTTATGCCAAATCCTTCGGTGGGGTGTCTGCTTTAAGGAGGCACCGAGGCAAAGGCGCCAAGGGAGGCAAGCCCCGCCGAGGTTTGTGCAGAAATCGTCGATTCGCGCCCCGAAGGCGTACATAAGTACGTCGAGAGGGGGCGAGCGGCGATAGTAAATAAAAAACCAATAAAAACGGAAGGAAAACGGAGTTTTCCAACCTTAATACCTTATCAATTCCGCACAAAGAAAAATAGAGGAAGAATTTTTACATCCTTCCTCTTTTTTATTTACGGTTATGCCAAATCCTTCGGTGGGGCGTCAAAAGCGCATGTTGGAGTATGGATTATATCTCGGGTCATTCTGCCCGTTCACATTAGGCCCACCATTCGAGCCATCTTGCCCACCGCCTCCGGGCGTACCGCCACCGCCGTTCTTCTTTTCCTTGACCGCGCGAACGATCAGGAAGATTGCCACACAAAGCAGCACGACGCCAAAGATCAGCATGATGATGGTGCTGCCGTCCAGCCCCTTCTCAAACACGGCATCCATATCGGCAACGACGAGCGACATGGAAATGCCCGTGGTTTCATAAAATTCAAGGAGCGAACCGTGCACAGCGCCAAACGCCGTTGTATCAATCGAGAGGGACGAGTGGTTCACCACCGTGGGCAAAACCGCGGCGGCCATCGGATCGCGCACGAAATGATCCCCAGAGCCAACGTTTTTCCTCATCTCGTCAATAACGAAGGCGAGATTTCTCGAAAGAGAATTTTTATACATTTCGGGCATCTTGTTTTCAAAGGCGCGGCCAAGCGCGGTATATTCATTTCCGAACATGTTATACACACGCTCATTGATATTATCGCCCACCCAGCCGATATAAGCATAGGTATAGTCATCCTCGGGGTTGGCGAGGAAGAGGATCATGATATTATCCTCGTAGGTGGAATCCTGCGCGCCGTAGATCGCGTCATACTGCTCGCCCGCGTAAGATTGCAGAGCCTCCTCGTTCCATTTATACGAGCCGCCCGTAGCAATATCCGAGGCCATAGAGGAGATCGAAACGAACAAAAGCACCGCCGCCATTAAAACGACGATCGCGGGCGCTAAAATCAAGCCAAGAAGGCCGCCGAGGCAACCGCCTCCGTAATAGCCGCCACCGTAGTAATAGTGCCTGGGCCTGAAAAACCAAAAGCCGCCGTGATGATGGTGGTGATGATGATGCCCACCGTGGAAACCGCCATGGTATCCGCCGTGAAATCCACCGCCGAAGCCGCGGCCTCCACCGCCGCCGCCGCTAAAGCCTCCGCCGCCACCGAAGCCTCTTCCGCCTCCGCCGCCGCGAGATCCTCCGCCCGGTCCTGCCATAGTCATATCCTCCTGAAAATACATTTTTAAGTAGGGTTGATTCACGAATCAACCGCTCTACTTTTTGCCGTAGGGTTGATTCACGAATCAACCGCTCTACGTCCTACACCACTATTGTAGCACACATCTCTGCCGCTTGTAAATACGGACGGAGAATTTTTTGTAAAATTTTACTTGAACCAATCTGCCGAGAGCCCCGCCGCAGTATAAAAATATATGCGCTATATAAGTAAAATATATAGCGGAAAGCCTTTACATTTGATTATATCCGTGCTATACTGAAAATAACGCAAACGCAAAAAATCTTTTTTGTTCACTTGACAGTAAGGAGAGAAATTATGGATAGAATCCGCATTCCGATCGCCTTGCAGGTGTGCTTTGACGATATCGCTTGGGACGATGGGCGCGACCTTCGTCTCATGGGGCAGGCGTCCCGCACCGGCATTCCCCGCCGCCACACCTATGAGGATTACGAGGCCGTGCACCTTCTCGGAAAGGGCATTGGGCAAAGGATCGTTACCCCTCTTTGCCTTGCGGACTGGGATAAGGACAATCTGCTTTTCGGCGAGGTTGGTATCACCCACGATCCCCACGGCTGGAACAGAGCGGCAGAGCTGAAGGACAGGATCGGAGAATTCGAGCGCTACGCCGCGCTGATGGACGCCTCCGACAGCTTTGATATCACGATCCACGGACTTCTGCACGGCGTTTACGATGAAAACGGAAAGTGCAAGCACGAGCATGAATTTTTCCACACGAAGGGCTCTATGCCCGTGGAAAAGGACGGCCCGATCCCGAAATGGGACTTCGACCGCCGCATGGATCTCTTCTTCAAAATATACAACTCCTGGGGCTTCAAAAAGGAGATCAAAAACTTCGTTTCTCCCGGCGGCACGTACGGGGACACGGAGGGAGTCGAGTTGCTCGCCTCGTGGCTTTACGAGCGCGGCATCCGCAACTGGACGAATAAATACCCCTTCAAGGAGCCCGTGCGCTCGGTTGCGGGCGTCACCTGCGTGACGAGCGGCGGCGCTATGCCCGGCACCTTCGCAAGCCCGCCCTGGAATTCTTACGACTTCGATCCCGAGGTGCTCGGCCATTTCGTTTCGCATGAAAACCGCGGCGGCGTCGCCACCTTCTCGATGCATTGGCCGAACATTCTGCGCTTCAATCCGCGAAAGAACGCCGAGAGCATCGGCCGCTGGATCGACTACTTCAAGAGCGAGGCCGAGATCTTCGGCACGATGATCTCGAAGGATCTTGCCTTCGCGGGCAATCAGCTCTTCTACCACCACTACACGAAAATCGAAAAAACCGCCGTGGGATATATCCTCGACGTCAGCGAAGCGAAGGCAAAAAAGAGCGCGCACCATCCCGATACCTTCTATATTTCGCTGAAGAAGGGGCTTCGCCCGACCGTGAACGGCGGCGCAACGCTCGCGCTTTTCGAGGAGCATAGGGACTTCGATACCTATGAGATCCGCCACTCTGCCACCGGCTTTGAGCTTTTGATCTAAAGGAGATAAGAATGGAAAACATGATCATTCCCGTTGCGATACAGATCGGTATCGACGACGTTGCATGGGATCTGGGAACGGATCTGCGCGTGATCGGTGCACAATCCCGCACGGGCATTCCCCGCTTCCACACGATGGAGGACTACGAGGCCGTTGAAATGCTCGGCCGCGGCTTAAATCAGAAGATCCTCTGCCATATCTGCATGATGGACTGGGATAAGGACAATCTTTTGCGCGGACAAAAGGGCATCACCCACAATCCCGACGGATGGGACAGAGCCGCCGAGATCGATCTGAAAAAAATGGAAGGCTTCGCCGCCTACATGAGCGATGCAAAATACATGGAGCTCGCTCTGCACGGCGTTTCCCACGGCGCGTATACCGACGAGGGAAAGCGCATCCACGAAAGCGAATTCTTCCGCGCAAAGCAGATTTACGGCCTCGACCGCTCGCTCCCCCTTGAAAAATGGGACTTCGACCGCCGCATTGAGCTTTTCTTCAAGATCTATAATTCCTGGGGCTTCGGCCAGAGGATCCGCACCTTCGACGCGCCCGGCGGCACCTGCGGCACCGAAACCGAGGATCTGCGCCCCTTGGCAAAGTGGCTGAAGGGTGCGGGGATCGAATATTGGTTTGACTCCTTCTGCGATCTGCAGCCGCCGATGTTTTCCCTCGAGGGACTTCCCTGCCTGCACGCATCGTACAAAAATCCCAAGAGCCCGAAATGGGATATTTACGACTTCGATCCCATCGAGCTTCTCCCGCCCTTCCACGAGGAGGGCAAGGACAAAGCGGCAGGCTACGGCATGCACTGGCCGAACATTTTGCGCTTCAACCCCCGCCGCAATCCCGAATGCGTTTCCCTCTGGATCGACTTCTTTAAGAACGAGGCCGAGAGATTCGGAACGATGCTTGCAAGAGATATCGCCTTCGCCACAGAGCAGGGCTTCTACCACTATTTCTCAAAAACCGAGCGCACGAAGACGGGATACCGATTCGATCTCTCCGAGGCGCGCGCACAGATGAACGGCAAAAAAGCGCCGCTTTATATCAGCCTGAAAAACGGAATCGTCCCCACCGCGCCCGATGGCATCGCCCTCTCTCTTTACGAAGAAAAGAAGGATTTCAAAACCTACGAGATCCGCTCCGAGAGTGACTGCTTTGAAATAAAAATATAAAAAACGTGCAAATATGCAAACATTTGTTTGTATATTTCTATCTACAACCAAGGTTTTAAAAACATGAATGACTTTATTTTTTCCGTCAACGCCATTTCGCCTATCGTCCTGACGGTGGTTCTCGGCTACCTTTTAAAGCGGCTCGGCCTTCTTCCAAAGCCCGTGGCACTGCAAATGAACAAGGTGGTTTTCCGCGCTCTGCTCCCCGTCATGCTGATGCTGAACATTTATAAGATCGAGCCATCGCAAACGATCGATCCGTCGTACATTCTTTACGGCGTTCTCTTCCTTCTTTTGCTCTTCGCGCTTCTTTTGTGGCCGATCTGCCGCTTTATCAAAAGAAACCAACGCGGCGTGCTGCTCCAATGCATCTTCCGCTCCAACTACGCCTTGATCGGCATTCCGCTTGCCACCGCCCTCTGCGGCGAAAGCGGCGCGATCCACGCCACGATCATGAGCGCGGTGATCATTCCCGTATTCAATATTCTGGCCGTTTTCTGCCTTGCGATCTTCTCGGATAAGAAGGCGAACTACAAGAGCGTTTTGCTCGGCATTCTGAAAAATCCCCTGATCATCGGCGTGGCAACCGGCGGCCTTTTCCTGCTTCTGCGCATGATCTTCGTGCGCACGGGCATCGACTTCCGACTGACGGATATCACCCCCATATACAAGGTGCTTTCGGATCTCTCCGCGATCGCCACGCCCGTGGCACTTCTCTGCCTCGGCGCAAACTTTGAATTCTCGGCCATCGCGGCTCTGAAAAATCAGATCATCCTCGGCGTTGGCATAAGAAACGTGCTCGTGCCGATCCTCGGCATCGGCGGCGCCTTGCTCCTCGGATGCTTTGATAGCGCGCACTTTTCCGTTTTCATCGCCCTCTTCGCAACGCCCCTCGCGGTTTCCACCGTGCCGATGGTACAGGAAATGGACGGCGACGTGGATTTTGCAGGTCAGGTCCTCGTTTTCTCCACGATCTTCTCCACCTTCTCGATCTTCCTTTCCACCTACGTTCTTCGCTTGCTTGGCATCTTTTAAGTCCTATATTCAAAAAATAAAAATTCCCCGCTGCAAAAAATGGACTGCGGGATTTTTTTTTTTTTAAAAATTTTTTCTCAAAGC
>JAZQTA010000042.1:0-3411 GCA_045630385.1 Eubacteriales bacterium
AGTTTCGGAGATGATGCCTTTTCATTTCCAAGATAATCAAGGACCGCTACAACATACCCTCGCCGAATCATTCCCGAAACGATCTCCTCGTCGCTAAGCGTGCCGATACGCTCAGTAGCGGTATTCACGACGTATATCATGACCGGTGTTCCGTTAAATCCTTTTTTTGTAGGTGTAAATGTCACATGATCAAACAAGACCGTATAATGCACCCGGATATGGATATGACCGTCATCCTCGATCAAGCCCTTGCCTATGACATATTTTTCAAGTCCGCTTTTTTCAAATAGCATAAAACCATTCTCCTTCTTTTTATACCTATCACAATTTTAACAAAAGCACCAACTCTTGTCAAGCAGTATGATCTATCGTTCCTCGTCTATTTTTTCTTGAATGAAAAGCAACGCCCTTTTCGATATTAAAATATTTACTCATACCAACAGATATCCTCCGATCTCTTTGCTATAATAGAATATTTTTCATTATAACACAAACGCATGGGAATCGCAAGGAGAAAAGCAAAAAAGCATCCTTGCCTTCGGTAGAAAATTATGTTATAATGAGGGAAAAAGAAAACGATGCGTACGACAGAAAAAGTCGTAAAACCATCTAATATGTGAGGTATATCCATGAACAGACATATTTATACAATGCACAAGCCCGCTTCCTGGCACGGTGAGCTATGGCGCGAGGCACTTCCCCTTGGCAACGGTCTCACAGGTGTACTCGTACCGGGTGCGATTGCCGATGAAAGCATTCAATTTAACCGTCACGACCTTTGGCATGGCAAGGGAGACGGTGGATCCGTTCCGGATATCACGGAAACCTTTCAAAAAATGCGGGATTTCATTGATCGGGAGGATTATGTTTCCGCAAATCAAGATAACATCCTGCACGCGTTGCGCGAAAAAGGATATTTTGCGTATTGCGAGTCACCCTACCCATTGGGATGGCTGGATTTGAAATTCACTCCCGACGGTATGTTCCGCCACTATCGACGAGGCGTAAATATGCGCACGGGAGAAGCCTTTGTCGAATTTACGGTGAACGGATGTCGGTACCGCAGAGATATGTTCGTCTCTCGCGACAGCGATATTTCGGTCATCCGCATGAGTGCCGAAAAGCCGTTCACGACCACATATGATTTCCGTTTGTTTGAAGAAACAGGTTCATGGGAAACCACGAAAAATCGCATCATCCGAACGGCACAAAACGGGAAATCAGCCGCAAATTTGCAGTTTATAGGAGAATTTGCCTCCGAAGTATCGGAAAAGAAGCTTGTTGTCACAGGGCAGGAATATATGATCCTGATCCGATGCTCCTCCAATGGTTCATCAGCAGAAATCCCCAAATTCTGCGGAGAAACCTATAATTCCCTGCTGAAAAAGCATACTGCCCTGCACACACCTCTGTACGATGCCGTAACCATAGAGCTGGAAGAAGACACCGCATTTGCCGTTTCCAACGAGCGTATGCTCGAGGAGGCATACGACGACGTGGCATCTCCCGCTCTGCTGGAACGTCTGTGGCGATTCGGCAGATATTTATTTATCTCCGCCGCAGCCAAGGATGGCAATCCCGTACCGCTTTACGGACTTTGGCACGGTGACGATCATCTGCAATGGTGTCAGTACGTTGCCAACGAAAACGTGGAAATGACCTATTGGCATACCATGGCAGGCGGACTTTCCTATGCGATTCCCGCTCTGCTTCACTACTATACTGACAAAATCGATAAATTCCGCGAATGCGCCCGACAGGTTTTCGGAATGAAGGGAATCTGGATTTCCGCATACACCACGCCCCATTCCGCCGGTCTTTGCGTTCCCGTGGCGGTAATCAGCAACTGGATCGGTTGCGCAGGGTGGCTTTGCCGTCATTTTTGGGAATATTACGTTTACACAGGAGACGAAAAGCTTTTAAGGGAGGAAATCCTTCCCTTCATGTATGAGGCGGCACTCTTCTTGCGCGAATACACCGTCATAGAAAACGGAGTCGCGCGACTGTATCCTTCCGTTTCCCCCGAAAACACCCCAAAAAATCTCTTTGATCTCCCCACGCAATCTGCCACCGGACACAGATGCCCTGCCGTTCAGAACGCCACTATGGATTTTGCAATCATGAAGGAATTGCTCACAAACCTCCTTGACGGCATCGAAATCACAGGGTTGTATATCGAAGAAGCTCCTTCCTTCCGCGAGCTCCTTGAAAAGATTCCTCCGTATTTTATCAATCGCGAGGGCGCCGTACAGGAATGGATGCATCCGAATCTGGAAGATAATTACGCCCACAGACACCTTTCTCATATTTATCCCGTTTTTCCCGGCATGGAGGTAACGGCGCAAAACGATCCCTCGCTGTTTGAAGCATTCCGGAAAGCCGTAGATCTCCGTAAGCTCGGAAGCCAATCCAATTGGTCTCTGACACATATGGCAGGTATCTACGCCCGTTTTGGTGAAGGAGAAAAAGCTGCAGAATGTCTGGATATCATGGCAAAAAGCGTGCTTCTGGACTCTCTTTTCACCATTGCGAATGATTGGCGCGGCATGGGGATCACTCTCCCCTGGGGTAATCCTCCCGTCCAGCTGGATGCGGTTTTCGGCACCGTCAACGCCATCCAGGAAATGATATTCTGCAGACAGAAGGATGCTTTGTCTATCCTGCCTGCGCTACCGAAAAAACTGCACGCCGGTTCCGTCCGCGGAATGGTCTTTCCCGAGGGCAAGATCGATATCGCATGGAATACTCCCGAACAGGTAGAAGTGACCGTACACGCACATCGCACATTGGATACGGATATTCTGCTGACAGGCAAAAAAATGTGCCACATTCATCTTGCCGCCGGAGAGAAAAAAACGATCCCGTTCCGCTAATAAAATTCGTCGGCCAAGGATAAACATCGTCATTTGCCCCACCCCTTGAACGATTTCATGTATTCCTTCCGCAACGAAAAAGGACGAAGAATTTAACAATTCTTCGTCCTTTTTATTGAAATTTACTCAAAATAGATAGACATTCCGTTTTTTACTGATTTTTTCAATTTTCCAATGTTTTTTCAACGATTTCGTGCTTTTTTCTGAATTTTTGATATTCTTCAAAGTATCTTACGGAATCGGGATGTCCGCAATATGCAATGGTAGACGGCTCGTTAAACATACCGAGATATTGATAACAAAGCACGACGTCAACGTAAGGAGAAATCGCCTCAAGCTGCTTTTCCACACGCTCCATAGAAGCCGGAATCAATGCGCTGCGGTATACGTCCGCTTCAAATTCAAATACTTCCATATCCGCCCAAAGTGCGCTTCTGCCCGCTGCATCGTGCGCGGCACGGAGAGCCTTATAGTATGCGCCCGTCTGATCGGGGGTGGATTTGCGAACACCGATCTCATCCTGATAGGCGATGATATC
>JAZQTA010000043.1:0-34964 GCA_045630385.1 Eubacteriales bacterium
CACTTCGTGGTCCCCCTTCCCCCTCAGGGGAAGGCTTGTGTTTCATACGTCCCATGCAAGGGTATAACCTTTGTTGCCCACCCGCATAGCGGGTGGTTGTCTGTTTCGCACTTCGTGCTCAACTGCCTAAAGGCATTAATAAGAAAACGAGGCAGGATGCAAACCTGCCTCGTTTTTTGCTTTGTTATGATTTTGAAATTTTAAGATCGCCAAAAAGCGTCTGCCACAAGAGCGAATGGTTTTTGAGCAAGGTTTTTCGAGCGCGCCCCGATTGGGTAGAAATCTATTGCGAGCGGAAGCGATCGGGAAGACTTTCAAAAAGCGACAGCCCTTTCGCCTTAACGGGCGAACGATTTTTAGGCAAGGTTTTTCGAACGCGACCCGAAGCAATAGCGACCTATTGCGAGCGGGAGCGATCGGAAAAGATTGCCAAAAAGCGACAGCCCTTATTATACCTTCTCGACAGCGACAACAACCCTTGCGCCGTTGATGCTCCATTCCTTGGAGAACTTCAGCGCTTCACCGGTAACGGTGAGGCTGTCAGCGAGGGTTTCCTCGCAGATCTCGGATGCGTTTCTGTCGGCAACGGCGAGCATATCCTCTGCGCCGGAAAGCGAGATGCGGATGTGATCCATCACCTCAAAGCCGCTATCCTTACGCATCGTCTGAATCTTGGAGATCAGCTCGCGCACGTTACCCTCCTCGATGAGAGCGGGAGTAAGGTTCTTATCCATAACCACGGTGATGCCCTTGTCGGAAAGCGACTCGAAGCCTTCCATCTGAGAGGTTTCGATCAGAAGATCGTCACGCGTGAGCTCTGCCACGGTGTCACCCACGGTGAGCTTCAGAACGCCGTTTGCTTCAAGCTCTGCCATTGCGGCGTTGCCGTCAAGCTCAGTCAAAGCGGTGCGGATACCGCCAAGGATCTTGCCGTACTTCGGACCAACGGTGCGAAGCTGGGGCTTGAAGGAATAGGAGGTGAAGTCCTTCACGCTATCGGTGAAGACGACCTCCTTCACGTTCAGCTCCTCTGCGATGATGGGAAGGAAGCTCTCCTCAACGGCGGTCTCTGCCTTCACGTACATCTTGGCGATGGGCTGGCGGTTCTTGATGGCGGCGGCGTTTCTGCAAGCGCGGCCGAGAACCACGACGTCGATCACCTCGTCCATGTTGCTCTCCAGAGCCGCATCAATGAAGTCTTCATCCGCAACGGGGAAGTCGCAAAGATGCACGGACTCGGTGGCATTCTTATCCACGGAGCAAACGAGATTTCTGTAAATATCCTCACTCATGAAGGGAATGAAGGGTGCGGAAAGCTTTGCCACGGTAACGAGCGCGGTGTAAAGCGTCATGTAGGCGTTCACCTTGTCGGCAGGCATATCCTTCACCCAGTAGCGCTCGGGGCAGCGGCGCACGTACCAGTTCGAAAGCTCGTCCACGAAGCCCTCCAGCACGCGGGTTGCCTCGGGGATCTTGTAGGCGGCCATATTTTCATCCACGGCCTTCACGGCGGTATTCAGCTTGGAGAGGATCCACTTATCCATAACGGAAAGGCTCTCTCTGTCAAGCGTATACTTCGTGGGGTCGAAGCCGTCGATATTCGCGTAAAGAACGTAGAATGCATAGGTGTTCCACAGCGTACCCATGAACTTTCTCTGTCCCTCAACCACGGCCTCGCGGTAGAAGCGGTTGGGAAGCCAGGGAGCGGAGTTGGAATAGAAGTACCAGCGGATCGCGTCCGCACCGAATTCCTCCAGCGCCTCGAAGGGATCCACGGCGTTGCCCTTGGACTTGGACATCTTCTGTCCCTCTTTGTCCAGAACGTGGCCGAGAACAAGAACGTTCTTATAGGGAGCGCAGTCGAAAATCAGGGTGGAGATCGCCATCAGAGAATAGAACCATCCGCGCGTCTGATCCACGCCCTCGCTGATGAAATCCGCGGGGAACTGGCTGTCGAACATTTCCTTATTTTCAAAGGGATAGTGCCACTGTGCGAAGGGCATTGCGCCCGAGTCAAACCAGCAGTCGATAACCTCGGAAACTCTCTTCATCTCGCCGCCGCAGGCAGGGCACTTGATGGTAACGGCATCAATGAAGGGGCGGTGAAGCTCGATATCCTCGGGGCAATTGGAGGACATTTCCTTCAGCTCCGCGATCGAGCCGATGGCGTGGCGGTGTCCGCACTCGCACTGCCAGATGGGCAGGGGCGTACCCCAATAGCGGTCACGGGAAAGTCCCCAGTCCTGAATGTTGGAGAGCCAATCGCCGAAGCGGCCCTTACCGATGTTTTCGGGAATCCAGTTAACGGTCGCGTTGTTGGCAAGCAGCTTCTCGCGCACGGCGGTCATCTGAATGAACCAGGACTCGCGCGCATAGTAGATAAGAGGCGTGTTGCAGCGCCAGCAATGGGGATAATCATGCTCAAACTTGGGAGCGGCAAAAAGCTTGCCCTCCTTATCGAGGTCAACGAGCACCAAGGGATCTGCCTTCTTCACGAAAACGCCCGCATAGGGAGTTTCGGCGGTCATGTTACCCTTGCCGTCCACGAACTGAACGAAGGGAAGATCGTATTTCTTACCGACGCGGCTGTCATCCTCACCGAACGCAGGCGCGATGTGAACGATACCCGTACCGTCGCTCATGGTTACGTAGGAGTCGCAGGTAACGAAAAAGCCCTTTTTCTTCTGCTTTGCGGCAACCTCGCCCGCGCAAGCAAACAGAGGCTCGTATTCCTTGTGCTCAAGCTCCGCACCCTTCATTCTCGCAAGCACCTCGTATGCGGGTGCGCCGTCCTTTGCAAGCGATCCGAGAACCGCGTCGCAAAGTGCCTCTGCAAGATAATAGGTGTAGCCGTCCGCCGCCTTCACCTTCAGATAGGTGTCCTCGGGGTTCACGCAAAGCGCAACGTTGGAGGGAAGCGTCCAGGGCGTGGTCGTCCACGCGAGGAAATACGCATCCTCACCCTTGCAGGCGAAGCGAACGATCGCGGAGCGCTCCTTGACTGCCTTATAGCCCTGCGCCACCTCGTGAGAGGAAAGCGGAGTGCCGCAACGGGGGCAGTAGGGAACGATCTTGAAGCCCTTGTAGAGCAGGCCCTTGTCGAAGATCTTCTTCAGCGCCCACCACTCGGACTCGATAAAGTCGTTGGTATAGGTAACGTAAGGATTGTCCATATCCGCCCAGAAGCCAACCGTGCCGGAGAAATCCTCCCACATGCCCTTGTACTTCCAAACGGACTCCTTGCAATGCCCGATAAAGGGCGCAAGTCCGAAGCTTTCGATCTGATCCTTGCCGTCGATGCCGAGCTTCTTTTCCACCTCAAGCTCAACGGGAAGACCGTGGGTATCCCATCCTGCCTTACGAAGAACTCTCTTGCCCTTCATCGTCTGATATCTGGGAACCATGTCCTTGATAACGCGGGTCAGCACGTGACCGATGTGGGGCTTGCCGTTTGCCGTGGGAGGGCCGTCAAAGAACGTGTAGTTCTCGCATCCCTCGCGCATCTTGATGCTCTTTTCGAAGATGCCGGCGGCTTCCCAGAAGGACTTGGTCGCCTTTTCCCTTTCCACGAAATTTAAATTCGCGGAAACTTTCGAATAAATCTCTGCCATGATGCAAAATCTCCTTTAGAAATTCGCTTATATATTAACTAATAAATTATAATATATATTCAAAAAAAAGTCAAGTTCTTTTTTAAAAATATGGGAATTTCGGCAAAGCCCTTGACTTAAAGCGGGCGCGTATGGTAAAATAATATGGATGTCTTTTGTTATTTTCTACAATTTGAAAAGAGGGTGATTTTTTGATCGAAACAAAAAACACGGAGGTGCTTTTGCCCGAGGGACTTTCTTCGGAGCAAGCAAAATCTCTCAAGGAGCAGGGGCTCTCCAACGTATCCACAGAAAAGAACGGAAAGAGCTATTGGCGCATCGTAACCGATAATTTGCTAACTTTCTTTAACATTTTGTGGGGTATCGTGGCAATTTTGATGATTGCCTGCAACAGCTTTTCGAACCTGACCTTCCTTGCGATCATTATTCCGAACGTGCTGATCGCGATCGTGCAGGAGTGCCGCGCGAAGCACACCGTGGAAAAGCTTTCCGCGACGACCGATCCGAAGGCAACCGTCGTGCGTGACGGGCAGCTCGTCGAGATCGACGCCTCCGATATCGTGCTCGGCGACGTGGTGCAGCTTTCTCTCGGCCAGCAGATCCTTGCGGACGGTACGGTGCTTTCGGGCGTCGCAGAGGCAAACGAGAGCATGCTGACCGGCGAGTCCAACGCGATCAAAAAGAGCGAGGGCGATAAGGTGCTGGCAGGCAGCTTCCTCGTCAGCGGTCAGATCTTCGTGAAGGTCACCGCCGTGGGAAAGGACAATTACATACACACCATCGAGAAGGCGGCGAGAAGCTTCTCCGCTCCCGCATCCAACCTTTTCCGCGATCTCAACCGCATGCTTCGCTACATTTCTTATTTCCTCGTTCCCTGCGCGCTCGTCATGTTCTTTGTGCAGTACGCATCGAACCACGATATTGCAAAATCCATTATCGACACCTCGGGCGGCGTGATCGGCATGATCCCTGCGGGTATCTTCCTTCTGATTACCGTGACGCTGACCTTGAGCGTGATCTCGCTTGCAAAGAAGCGCACGCTCGTGCAGGATATGTATTCCATTGAAATGCTCGCCTCGGCCGACGTGGTTTGCCTTGACAAAACGGGAACGATCACGGACGGAACGATGTGCGTAACCGAAACGATTGTGCTGGGCGGGCACACCGAGGATGAGGTGAAGCGCGTGATCGCGCTTCTTGAGGGTGCGGAGGCAAGCCTGAACGCAACCTCGAAGGCACTCGTGGCGGCCTTCGGCTCGTCCACCGATGAAAAAATTCTTGAACAGATCCCCTTCTCCTCCGAGAGAAAGTATTCCGCTACGGCGTTTGAGGGCATCGGCGCTTATGCGCTGGGCGCACCTCATTTTGTGCCCGCACCGGTTTCCGAGGAGATGGAAAAAACGATCGCCTCCTATGCGAAGGAGGGCAAGCGCGTTCTCTTGCTTGCATCGCTTCAAACGCTTGCGGATAAGGAAGGCGAGCCGCTCGCTCTGATCGCGGTGGCAGACCGCATCCGTCCCAGCGCAAAGGAAACCATCGAGGGCTTCCAGTCGCAAGGCGTTGCCGTGAAGATCATTTCGGGTGACCACGCGGCCACCGTTTCGTCCATCGCCGCGCGCGTCGGCGTAAAGAACGCGGAGAATTTCGTTTCCTGCGAGGGACTTTCGGACGAGGAGCTGGAGGCAAAGGCAGAGGAGTGCGCCGTATTCGGCCGCGTCTCTCCCGAGCAGAAGGTGCTTCTCGTGAAAAAGCTGAAGAGCCTCGGGCACACCGTTGCCATGACGGGTGACGGCGTAAACGATACGCTTGCCCTGAAGGAAGCAAACTGCTCCATCGCCATGGCGGAGGGCAGCGAGATGGCGCGCAAGGTTTCAAAGATCGTGCTTCTCGATTCGGATTTCTCCACCCTGCCCGACGTTGTGCGCGAGGGTCGCCGCTGTATCAACAACGTGAAGCGATCCGCAACGCTCTTCCTTATGAAAACCATGCTTGCCATGTGTCTTTCTCTTCTGACGGCGGTTTCGGGACTTCTCGCCCTGATTCCCGGTCTTGCCATTGAGGTTCTTGCTTACCCCTTCCAGCCGAAGGGACTCGTGCTTCTCGAAATGTTCGTGATCGGTATTTCCTCCGTTCTGCTGGCGCTCGAGCCAAACAACGAGCGCATCGACGGCTCGTTTATTAAAACGGTGCTGAAGGAAAGTCTGCCGAACGGCATTGCGCTTCTTCTGCCCGTACTCTCCATCGTGATTTTGAACGCAAGCGGTGTATTCGCCACCCACGAGCTTGGAAACACGCTTGCCATGGTTGCCGTTTTGGCGGCAGGCATTGTGAACCTCTGGGTTCTCGCCTTTCCCTACACGAAATGGCGCTTGACGGTTTGCGCCGCCATGACCGCGGCCACCGTGCTTGCCATTCCGCTTTCCATTCTGATCGCGGGCGATATGTTTGAGTTTGGACACGCGAGCGGCCATATCGGGCTTGCGATCCTCGTTGCGGCGCTTTCTCTCGTTGTTGCCGCCGCGGCACACGCAGTGAAATTCTTCCTTCTTAAAAGACTTGCCGAAAAAAGCAAATCGCACTGCACAAATTCTTTGAAAGTGTAATGTTTTAAATAAAACCGAATAAAACGAAAAAAGACGGATAAAATGCATATAAGCAATCCTTTTGATAAGTATTGTTTGCATTTTATCCGTTTTTTATTTTATTTGCTTTTATCAAGAAGAAAAAGAGATACGAAAATGAAGCTTCATACGAACGAAAAATACAAGAAAATGATCAAGGATTTTTCTCCGAAATCCCCCGTTTTAAAAAACTGTCTTTACGCTTTTTTCGTTGGCGGTTTTATCTGCTTTCTCGCAGAGTGGCTCTTCTTTCTTTACGAAGGACTTGGGCTTGACGAGAGGACGGGCGGCACGCTCGTCACGGTGACACTTATTTTTCTATCCTCGCTTTTCACGGCGCTCGGCTGCTTTGACAGCCTTGCAAAAAAGGCGGGTGCGGGCACGCTCTTACCCGTCACCGGCTTTGCGAACGCAACGGTTTCTCCCGCGATGGACGCAAGGAGCGAGGGGTTTATTATGGGTGTCGGCGGTAAGGTTTTCACCGTGTGCGGCCCCGTGATCTTTTACGGCGTGCTGGCGTCAATCGTTTACGGTGCAATCTATTACGCAGTTTCTCTTTTCGTATAAATTTTATCCCTTTTCGATCATCCCGCGTATTTTTTCGGCGCGGCGGTAGGCCTCCGAAAAATATGCCTCGTAGGTCATTTTTTCATACGCGTCGTTCTCGTGCCTTCCGGGCTTGGATTTTATATTCAGCTCGAAATTGAGAATCTCGGGCAAGCGGCATTTTTTTAATTTTTCGGCCGTTGCGCTCCAATCAATGGTGCCGTCAAAGGGAAGAAGATGCAGATCGTCCATCGGAGAGATCTTTCCGTTTTTATCGCTGATGCCGAGATTATCGTTCAGATGCGTGCAAAGAAGGCGGTCTCCGAAAAGAGAGAGAAGATCCCTATCTCGGTTATAGCATTTTTCGTGTCCGCTGTCATAGCAAAATCCTACGTGCCCCTCGCCCTTGTATCTTTCAAGAAGCCCGAAGAGATATTCCTCCCCCTCGGTATTCTCGATCGCAAGGCAAACGCCGCGCTTCTCTGCTTCCTTCACGAGCGCATCCATTCTCGCGTATCCGAGCGCCGTCGGCCCCTTGTAGGGATCAAAGCCGATCCATGCGTGCAAAACGAGCGTGGGGATCTCATATTTTTCGCAAAGGAGGATGCCGCGCATAATTTCCGCCTTGCCAAGCTCGCCCTCGTCCCCCTCGTCATCCCAAAGCGCAGAGGCGCGCAGAAAGGGTGCGTGCAAAAAGGAAAGAGTGATACCGCAAAGGTCGGCGCTCTTTTTTATCCCTTCTATATCAAAATCCGATCCGTCCAAGGGTACGGAGGGTGCCACCGCCGAAAAGCCGATCTCGGCAACCGTTTTCACAAGCTCCTTCGTCGGCGCGCGGAAGGCGTTTCCGAGAGAAATTCCTATCTTCATATATTTCTCCTTCATTTTTTTCATTATATCACTCCTTTTACATTTTGTAAAGCAGATTTTTTACATAAAATTTCTGTGAGAAAAGAGAAAAGCCATGGCAACCGTGATCCCGTTTAAAAATCCGCCCCATATATTTTCCTATGCCTCCGTGGGTGGCAGAGAGGAGGCAAAAGGCCCTCTCTGTAAAAAATTTGACCATCTGGACGAAAGCTCCATGTTCGGAAAGAAAAGCTTTGAGGACGCGGAGGGAGAAATGGAGAGGCTTTGTCTTTCTCTCGCCATGAAGAAGGGAAATATAAGCCCGAAGGAGCTTTCGCTTCTTTTCGCGGGGGATCTGCAAAACCAATGCGTGGCAAGCGCAAACGGACTTTTTTCCTTCGGCATTCCGTATCTCGGTCTGTACGGCGCGTGCTCCACTTGTGCCGAGAGCCTTCTGTGCCTCTCGCTTGCGATCTCGCACGGCACGGTGGCTATGGGTGCGGCGGTCACCTCCTCGCATAACGCCGCCGCGGAACGGCAGTTCCGCCTTCCGCTTGAATACGGCGGTCAGCGCACGCCGAGCGCATCCTGGACGGCAACCGCCGCGGGCGCTTTCATTCTCGGCAGGGAAGGCAAAAGCGTGATCCGTGAGGGCGTTGCGGGAAAGCTGATCGACGGCGCAACCAAGGATTCTTCTAACATGGGCGCGGCAATGGCTCCCGCGGCGGCAGACAGCGTGCTTTCCTATCTTTCTCGCGGCACTTTTTCTCTTTCCGAGATCGACCGCATCGTGACCGGGGATCTCGGGCGCGTGGGAAGCGAGCTTTTTCTCGCTCTTCTCCAAAAGGAGGGGATTGATATAAAGCAAAAGCATCTGGACTGCGGTATGCTTTTGTACGATAAAAAAACCGAGGATTTTCACAGCGGCGCATCCGGCTGCGGCTGCTCGGCCTCCGTGCTTGCCTGCCACCTTCTTCCCTCCTTGGAGAAGGGTGCTCTTCGGCGCGTTCTTTTCCTTTCCACAGGGGCGCTGATGAGTGTGCAAAGCACACAGCAAAAGCACGATATACTCGGTGTTGCGCACGGAGTTATAATAGAAAGAGAGGATATTTCATGATTTTAAAAAGCTTGCTTGCTTTTCTCCTTGGCGGCATTTTATGTGTCATAGTGCAAATAATTATTGACAAAACAACACTTATGCCACCGAGAATTTTGGTTTTTTCTGTCATTTTCGGAGTTTTTCTTGATGCGATAGGGGTATATGAACCTATCAAAAGCATCTTCGGCTGTGGCATATCCGTTCCCCTCGTCGGCTTCGGCGCGGTGCTTGCGGGGGGTGTGCGCGAGGCCGTTACAAACGACGGCGCGATCGGCATTCTGACGGGAGGGCTTCGCGCGGGTGCGGCAGGCATTTGCGCGGCGCTTCTTTTTGCCTTTTTGGCCACTCTTTTCTTTCGCTCCCGCCCGAAAAGAATGTAAACTTTTGTAATTTTATTTTTTCGCGTATATAAAAATCCGATGTAAATAAGAGTAATGTTTTTTTTTGAAATCTGTTGCTTTTTTCTTTATTATATGTTATAATATATTAGATATAATATATAGAGGAGGAGTTTCCCGGCGATGGATGAGCTTAAAAACATTATGGACGCGGCGTGTCCCATCATTCAAAAGCGGCTGAATTACACGGATTCGGTATTTGCGGTATGGTTTTCCGAGCTGGTTCTTGCGGAGCTGACGGAGGAAAACGCGATCTTTCACACGAAGTCCAAGCTGAAGCAAAAGATTCTGACCACGAAATATCAGACCGTTGTGAGAGAGGCTCTTTCCGAGGTCATCGGCTTTGAGGTTGCTCCTATCTTCAAGTTTGTGGGCGAGGATCAGGAATTTCCGCAGCACGCGCCCCTCATTGAAAAAACGGATGAGGAGAGTCAGGAGAAGAAAAACGAGAGAGCCGCACAGTTTAAGCAGCTCGTTTCCTCGGAGAGCGGCCCAAGCGTGCTTGACGGATATACCTTTGATAACTTCGTGCGCGGCGATTCCAACGAATTTGCTCTTTCCCTCTGTCTTGCCGTGGCCCGCGAGCCAACGGCGTATAATCCGCTTTTTATTTACGGTGACAGCGGTCTTGGAAAAACGCATCTTCTTGCCGCCATCGTTAACTACATAAAGAAAAACAATCCGCGTCTTCGCATCGTTTATAAAAAGAGTGAGGACTTCATCAACGAGCTGATCCACGCGATCTCCACGGGATCGACCGCCTCGTTCAAGGAAAAATACCGCCGTGCCGACGTTCTTTTGATCGACGATATTCAGTTCATTGCCGGTAAGGAAAGCACGCAGGAGGAATTTTTCCATACCTTCTCGGCGCTCTACGAGGCCAATAAGCAGATCATTCTGACCTCGGACCGTCCTCCAAGAGAGATCCAACCGCTCGAGGATCGTCTGCGCACTCGCTTTGAGGGTGCTTGCATTGCAGACGTGCAGCCGCCGAGCCTGGAGCTTCGCCTTGCCATTATCCGCAAAAAGAGCGCGGATATGGGGCTTGTGATAGAGGATGAGCTTATCAACTACATGGCGGAAAGGCTTCAAAACAATATTCGCCAGATTGAAGGCGTTCTGAAGCGCATAGGAGCGCTTCGTTCCATGTCAAGCGGAGGGCTCACGAGAGAGAAGCTTGAGGAGATCATTTCAATCATCGCGCCCGACAATATTCCTCCCGACGTTATGGTGGAAAAGATTCTTTCCGTTGTTGCAAAGAAGAACGGTCTTCGCCCCGAGGATCTGAAATCCAAAAAGAGGCAGGATAATATTGCAAAGGCAAGGCACGTTGCGATCTATATTTCTCGCCATCTCACATCTCTTCCTTTACAAACCATCGGTAAGATATTTAATCGCGATCACTCCACGATCATTTCTTCCATAGAAAAGGTAGAGATTGATATCAAAACGAGAAAAAACGCGCACTCCGAAATTCTTGCTCTTATCAAGGAAATTAAGGGTTAATACATTTTAAACAGTTGTGAAAAACTATGTGGAAAAGTCGGTGATGAGCCGTGGAAAACCATGTGGATTTCTCGGTGGAAAACTTCAAGATTTCTTTCCACAGCTTTTCCACAGAAAAAACGAACCTTCTAACAGTGAAAAAAGTCAAGCACAGCAAGGGAAAAATGAGATTTCCACAATTTCCACAGTCCCTACTACTGCTTCTTCTACCAATAATACTCTCTTTTCTATCTCTTTTCTCGGCAGAACAGAGAGCCGAAATGCGGATGCTCTGCCACCGCTCCTTCAAAATACAGATTATAAAGGAAAGAAAAAATGAAATTTACCGTACATAAGTCAGACCTTCTTGAAAAGCTTGTTCCCGCAATGGGAACCGTTTCGAATAAGAATACCATTGCCTCCATCGAGGGCGTACTGATCGAAACCCTGGAGGGGCGCATCCGTATCTCCACCTACGATATGAATAAGGGCGTGCGCGCCATGTTGGATGCCGTGGAGATCGAGCGAGAGGGAAGATACATTATTAACGCACAAAGATTTTATCAGACCATTCGCGTTATGCCCGACGATGAGCTTACCATTGACGTTTCCGAAAACTGTAACTGTACGCTGACCTGCGGAAAGGCATCCTTCTCTATGTTTGCCATGCCCGGCGCGGAGTTTCCGAACCTTCCCGAGCTTACCACGGAAAGAGGCTTTGAGATCAGCTCTTCTCTTGTAAAAAAGATGATCTCCAAGGTCGTGCATTCGGTGGCAGAGCTGGATAACAGACCGATGCTCTGCGGATGCTTCTTTAAGATCACGGAGGGTGGGCTTGAGCTTGTTTCCTGTGACGGATATACGCTTTCCATCTGCCGAGAGAAGACCGAGATTGAAAGACTCGGCAGAGATATGACGACTGAGGTTTCCTTTATTATTCCCGGGCACGCGCTCGGAGAGATCTCCAAGATCCTTTCCGATAACGAGGATAGCCGCATCCGCTTCTATCTTTCGAGAAAGCACGCGATCATCCGCGCAGAGGACATCGTATTCTTCACCAGAACGATCGAGAGCGAATACGTGGACTATAACCGCATGATTCCGAGAGATAACGATATTCTTCTCACCCTTGACAGAGAAAGACTTCTCGAGGGACTTGAAAGAGCGAATATCATTGCGGAGGAAAAGATCCAGGGAAGCGGCCGCAGCTACGTAAAGATCAACGTAGAGGAGAATATTATTTCTCTGACCTCCACCTCCGTCAACGGTAAGGTATACGACGAGATGGATTGCACCCACGAGGGCGGCGATCTTGAGATCGGCTTTAACTGCCGCTATCTCATTAACAGCGTGAAGGCCGCCGAGGGAGAAACCGTTAAGGTAACGATGAAGAGCGCAACTGCCGCGATCACGATCGAGCCTTACGAGGAGGATGAGAAGTCCTCTTACTTCTACATGGTTCTTCCCGTAAGAATGAACAACGGCGATAATAAATGAAATTAAAACGCTTTTTTGCGAAGGATTTTCGCAACATCGCAGAGGTTGAGATCAACTTTCACGACGGTGTCAATCTTCTGTTCGGAAGCAACGCGCAGGGAAAAACCAACGCGATCGAGGGAATATACCTTTTCGCGAGGGGAAAATCCTTTCGCAAGGCAAAGGAAAACGACTTGATACGCTTTGGATGTGAGGGTTTTCGCGCCGGAATCGAGTTTGAAACGGAGCTTGGCCTGCAAACGCTTTCCTACGCGGTCTTCGGAGCGGAAAAAAAACGAATGAAAAACGGATATAAGATAGACAGGGCGTCCGAAATGATCGGAAGCTTTCGAGCCGTTCTTTTTACCCCCGATCATTTGGGACTTGTAAAGGACGGGCCGGAGGAGAGGCGCGCGTTTTTGGACGTGGCGATCTGTCAATGCAAGCCCTACTATCTTTCCGCATACACCAACTATAAAAGAGCCTTGGAGCAAAGAAACTGTCTTCTTCGCATGATGGGAAAGGGAATGGCGGTGGATATCAATGAGGTATACGCCTGGTCGAAATCCTTGGCGGAATACGCCGCGCCGATCTATCTTGAAAGAAGAGATTATATATTAAGGCTTGAAAAGCACGCAAAGGAAACGATGCGGCAGATCTCGGATGAAAGGGAAGAGCTTTCTCTCATATATAAGAGTGATATTTCCTATGACGGAAACGATCTTCAGAGGATCAAGGAAGCGTATTATGAGCTTTTCGTCAGCGATATTCAAAGAGAAGCGGCGAATATGGGAACGCTTTTCGGCATCGGCCGCGACGATATGGAAATTTTGATCAACGGCCGCCGAGCCCGTGCCTTTGCATCGCAGGGGCAGCAGAGAAGCGTGGTGCTTGCCTTGAAGCTTGCGGAGGGCGAGGCCTGTCTTGAGCTTTCGGGCGAATATCCCGTCTTCCTTTTTGACGACGTTTTAAGCGAGCTGGATGAAAAGCGGCGCGCATATCTTCTTTCCAAAAGAGAGGATCGGCAGATCATTATTACCTCTTGTGAAAAAAAGGAGATTGCCGATTTCTCCGAAAGCCTGATCCGCGTATCGGACGGTGCTTTTACGGAGCAAATAAAAGAAATATAAGGCTTTTTTTGACGGTGACGGATCATGTATTTGCATATAGGAAATAAAAAAAGAGTAAAACAAAAAAATATCATAGGAATTTTCGATCTTGATACGGCCACGGTTTCTTCTCTGACAAAAAAATTCATCGGAAGAATGGAAAAGGAAGGGCTCGTGGAATATGAGGATTCGGATCTTCCGAGAAGCTTTCTTTTGATAGAAAACGAAAAAAAAATCCCGGCAAAATTTTCTCTGCGCCTTTCCCGCATCTCCCCTGTTGGCCTTAAGGAAAGAGCACAGATCACACTCGCCTCTTTCGGAGAGGAAAAGTAAAGGATGAAAGGAATCATTTATGGAAAACATCAAAGAAAACCATGAATATAGTGACAACCAAATTCAGGTTTTGGAAGGCTTGGAGGCGGTGCGCAAGCGCCCGGGTATGTATATAGGAACTACCTCTATCAAGGGCTTGCATCACCTCGTATACGAAATAGTGGATAACTCCATTGATGAGGCCTTGGCGGGTGAGTGTGAATGCATCCGCGTGACGCTGATGGAGGACGGCTCCGTCATGGTTGAGGACGACGGACGCGGTATTCCTTCGGGTATGAATGAAAAGCTCGGTATTCCCACGCTGGAGGTGGTGTACACCGTTTTGCACGCGGGCGGTAAGTTCGGCGGCGGCGGTTATAAGATTGCGGGCGGTCTGCACGGCGTAGGTGCTTCGGTTGTGAACGCGCTTTCCGAATGGGTTGAGGTTGAAAACCACAGAGACGGAAAGAAATATACCGAAAGATTTGAAAAGGGTGCTGTGGCGCGTCCCTTTGCCTGTGTCGGTGATTGCGGAGATAAGCATGGTCTGACCGTCAGATTCAAGCCCGATCCCACCATCTTTGAGGAAACCGTTTTTGAATACGATACCCTTACGAAGCGTATGAGAGAGCAGTCCTTCCTGAATGCGGGCGTTAAGATCGTGATGAAGGATCTGCGCGGCGAGGAGCCGGTGGAGGACGTTCTGCATTACGAGGGCGGTATTGTTTCCTTCGTTGAATTTCTGAATAGCGAAAAGCGCGGCACTCCCATTCATGAGGACGTCATCTACATGAAGGGCGAAAAGAACGGCTCGATCGCCGAGGTCGCCATGCAGTATAACGACAGCTATAATGAAACCATCGTTTCCTTTGCCAACAATATGGCGACCATTGAGGGCGGTACGCATGAGACCGGCTTTAAGAGTGCGCTGACGAAGGCGATCAACGAGTACGGTAAAAAATATAATATCATCAAGGGAGATCCGCTTTCGGGCGAGGACGTGAGAGAGGGCCTTGTTGCCATCATCTCCGTTAAGCTCACGGACGCGCAGTTTGAAAGCCAGACGAAGGCGAAGCTCGGTAACTCCGAGATCCGTACCCTCGTGGATAATATCGTTTACGCAAAGCTCTGCGAATATTTTGATGAAAATCCCGCAACGGCAAAGATCGTTCTCGAAAAGGCAATGGCCGCAAGCCGCGCAAGAGAGGCGGCAAGAAAGGCAAGAGAGCTGACAAGAAGAAAGAACGTTCTCGAGGTTTCCACTCTGCCGGGTAAGCTTGCGGACTGTCAGGAAAGAGAGTCGAGGCTCACAGAGGTATATCTCGTAGAGGGAGACTCCGCAGGCGGCTCTGCAAAGGACGGGCGCGACAGCCGATTCCAGGCGATCCTTCCGCTTCGCGGTAAGGTATTGAACGTAGAAAAGGCAAGACTTGATAAGGTATACACCAATACCCAGCTGATCCCGATCATTCAGGCGCTCGGATGCGGTATCGGCGAGGATTTCGATATTGAAAAGCTTCGCTACGGTAAGATCATTATCATGGCCGATGCCGATGTGGACGGTGCGCATATCCGTATCCTTCTTCTGACCTTCTTCTTCCGTCACATGCGCCCCTTGATTGAAAAGGGACATATCTATCTTGCACAGCCTCCGCTTTATAAGGTACATAAGGGAAAGAGCGTTCGCTATGCCTTCAGCGATGAGGAAAGAGATAAATGCATTGAAGAGCTCGGCGGCACGGGCGTTGAGGCCGAGAGATACAAGGGTCTTGGTGAGATGGACCCCGAGCAGCTTTGGGAAACGACGATGGATCCCGAGAAGAGAACGCTTCTTCAGGTGACGGTAAACGATGCAATTGCCTGTGACGAGATGTTCTCCGTATTGATGGGTGACATGGTTGAGCCTCGCCGCGAATTCATATCCAAGAATGCAAAGTTTGTAAAAAATCTGGATATTTAATTAGATTTGTAAACAACTCTTTGCATAAGAAAGGAAAATGCTTCCGATGGAACATACTTATAAAAGTCAAGATATAGAATTTCCTCTGCAGAAAATAGAAGATGCAGATATGGAAAAGGAAGTGAAAAGCGCGTTTATAGAGTATTCTATGAGCGTTATCACCTCCCGTGCCCTGCCCGATGTCCGTGACGGTATGAAGCCCGGCCAGAGAAGAATTCTTTACGCAATGTACGAGGATCATCTGACCTACGATAAGCCCTTCCGTAAGTCTGCGACGACGGTTGGTAACGTGCTGGGTAGATACCATCCGCACGGTGACGCCGCGGTGTATCAGTCCATGGTTCGTATGGCGCAGGATTTCTCCCTAAGAATGCCCCTCGTTGAGGGCCACGGTAACTTCGGTAACGTCGATGGTGACGGTGCCGCCGCATACCGTTATACCGAGGCGAGAATGAGTAAGATCGCCGATCAGATGATGCGCGATATTGAAAAGAAGGTCGTTCCGATGACCAGAAACTTCGATAACACGCGCGATGAGCCTGAGGTGCTTCCCTCGAGATTCCCGAACCTTCTCGTAAACGGCTCGGTGGGTATCGCCGTCGGTATGGCGACGAATATTCCTCCGCACAACCTTCGCGAGGTGGTTGAAGGAACGATCTTCCGCATTGAAAATCCCGAATGCACGACCGACGATCTGATGCAGATCATTCACGGTCCGGATTTTCCGACCGCCGCGATCATCTACGGAACGAAGGGCATCCGCGACGCATACGAAACCGGTAAGGGGCGCGTATACGTGAGAGCGAGAGGCTCGGTGGACGATGAGAACAGAAGAATCGTTTTCACAGAGATTCCCTACATGGTAAACAAGGCCATGCTCGTGGAATCCATTGCCCATCTCGTTAAGGAAAAGAAGATCGAGGGCATCACCGCTCTGCGCGATGAATCCGGCAGAAACGGTATGCGCATCGTGATCGAATACCGCAAGGATGCAAACGGCGAGGTCATCTTAAATCAGCTGTATAAGTATACCCAGCTGCAGGATACCTGCTCGGTGAATATGCTTGTGATCGACGGCGGCGAGCCGAAGATTCTTTCGCTTCGCCAGATCCTTGATAAATACATCGCATTCCAAAAATCCATTATCATTAAGAGAACGCAGTTTGATCTGGATAAGGCACTGCGCGAGATGCACATTTTGGAGGGCTACCGCACCGCGACCGAGAATATCGACGAGGTGATCGCCCTGATCAAGGCGAGCGAGAGTATTCCCGCCGCCAAGGCCGCTCTTTCCGAGAGATTTGCTCTTTCCGACGAGCAGGCGCAGGCCATCGTGGAGATGACGCTTGGTAAGCTTTCCGGCCTTGAAAGAGAAAAGGTAGAGGAAAGACTTGCAAAGCTCGTCGTTCTCACGGGAGAGCTTCGCTCCATTCTCGAAAGCGAGGAGAAGGTGAAGGATATCCTGAAGGAGGAGCTCACCGAGATCATGAACAAGTTCGGCGATAAGCGCCGCACCGAGATCGTGGAGGCCACCGAGGAGATCGACCTTGAGGATCTCATTGAAAGACATTCCTGCGTGATCACCATGTCCAACACCGGCTATATCAAGCGCCAGAGAGCGGATGCTTACACGGCGCAGAACCGCGGCGGTAAGGGCATCATCGGTATGACCACGAAGGACGAGGATTTCGTGGAAAGAATTCTCGTCACCAATAGCCACTCCCTGCTTCTGTTCTTCACCAATAAGGGTAAGGTATACAGCAAGAAGGCGTACCGCATTCCCGAGGCCTCCCGTACCGCAAAGGGCACGAGCATCGTGAATATCCTCGATGTGGAAAAGGACGAGAAGATCACTTCTATCATTTCCGTCAACGGCTTCACCGAGAACGAATATCTGACGATGGTAACCAAGAAGGGCGTTATCAAGAGAACGCTTCTGACCGAATTTGCTTACCAGCGTAAGGGCGGTAAGATCGCGATCCGTCTTGACGAGATGGATGAGCTTCTCTTCGTTCGCCATACAAAGGGCGGCGAGAATCTGATTCTTGCGACGCATGAGGGTAACGCCGTTCGCTTTGACGAGGAGAACGTGCGCTGCATGGGCAGAACCGCTCGCGGCGTGCGCGGTATTACGCTCTCCGAGGAGGACTACGTTGTCGGCGTTGCGATGGTTGAGGAAGGAAAAGATCTTCTTACCATCACCGAGGGCGGCTTCGGTAAGAGAACTCCCTACGACGACTTCCGCGAGATGAAGAATCGCGGCGGCCGCGGAGTCGTTTGCCATAAGATCTCGGATAAGTCCGGTAAGCTTTGCTCTATCGCTTCCGTACAGGCAGACGATGACGTTATGATGATCACCGACCAGGGAACGATCATCCGTATCCCCGTTGAGGGCATCAACCTTTATTCCAGAACCGCATCCGGCGTTATCGTGATGCGCCTTGCCGAGGGCAGCTCCATCATCAACTTCGCGAGAATCGAGCGCGAGGAGGAGATCGAGAAGCAGAGCGCCGAGGCCGAGGCCGCAGAGGTAAACCTTGCGGATGACGAGGAGGAAGCGGCAGAGCCGATCGAAAAGGAAAACGCGCATTTGCCGACCGAGGAAGAGGCCGAAGAGGCAGAGGAAGCGACCGATGAGGAGTAAGCTTTTATCTCTGATCTTGTGCTTGTGTCTTTTTGCGTCACTTTTATCGTCCTGCGGCGGTAAGGGCGGCGAAAAGGATCGCGAGTACGATGAGGCAGAGGTTTGCGCGGCGGCAAAGATACTGATCGAAAAAAGCAAGATCTTGAATGAGATCTACTACGGCGCCGGCATTCCTTATAAAAAGCCGATCAAGGAGGATGCGAAGATCGACACGTATATGCTTGCCGATCCCGACTATCTTGCGGAGCTTGATAAAAATTACGGCATCAAGGATATAGAAACACTCGAGGCAAAAACAAAAGAGGTTTACAGCGAGGCGGGAAGCACTTCCGTTATATCTGCCTTTCTGAAAAACACGGTGGGCATAAACGGCTACGCCGGCTATGCGCGCTACTATATGGCAAAGGAAAACGTGGATCTCGGCACGCCGGGCGGGCTGATGGTCAACACCAAAGCCAAAAATTATTATGAAAATACCGCAAACGTGGAATATATCTACGACGGTATGCACGTCAGCGCCGTGAAGGGCGAGTATCTGACCGTTTCCTTGAAGGTGAAAACCACAGGCAAGGACGGTACGACGGATACGCGCGATATCACGGTCAAGCTCATTGAGGAAGCAAGCGGTTACCGTTTAAGCGGATCCACGCTTGAACTGCATCCTCAATCCAAAAAATGATTCCCCTTAGAAAAAAACATATAAAGAGAGGATTTTTCGCATGACTTTTAAGGAGAAAATTGTAAAGCTCAGAAAAATGAAAGGACTTACGCAGGATGAATTTGCAAGCGCCGTTGGCGTTTCCCGCCAGGCAGTTTACAAGTGGGAATGCGGTCAGTCCTACCCCGAGGTTTCAAAGCTTCTTGAAATCAAGTTCCTTTTCGGCATCTCGATCGACGATCTTCTTGACGAGAGCTACGAGGTAATCGTTCCCGAGAAGAAGAAGAGAAGAAGAAAGCCCAAGGCAGAGGACGGCACGGTAGCCGTAGCGGCATCTGCACCGAAGGCTGCGCCCGCTCCCAAGGCGGCACCCAAGGCAGAGCCCGCAAAGAAGGAAGAAGAGCCTTACTTCGCGCCGATGGCAGATGAGGATATCCGCAAGGAGCTTCTCGGTCTGCTTGATAAGAAGGCAGAGCCCGAAGCAGCGCCCGCTCCCGTGAAGGAAGAAGCACCTGCTCCCAAGGCAGCGCCCGCTCCCGTGAAGGAAGAGGCACCCGCTCCCAAGGCAGAGCCTGCTCCCGTGAAGGAGGAGGTACCCGCTCCCGCTCCCAAGGCAGCGCCTGCTCCCGTATCTGAGGAGGAAGCGAAGAAGGAAGAAAAGAGAGGTCTCTTTGGCCGTCTTTTCGGCAGAAAATAAGAAAATTTTTTGAGAACAACTCAAAAAATTGTAAATTATAGTTTGTAAAAACAAAAACAGTGTCGGAAAAAGATTTTTTTCCCGACAGCGTGTTTTGCGCTCTTTTTGAAAAAATGCGAAAAATTGAAAATACTTCTTTACAAAAAAATGGGGCGGATCTAAAAAAAGCCGCCCCAAGGCTATGCCTAAAAAAAGATAAAATGAAAAGTTAAATACGCATTGAATGCTTTTATTGAAAATAAACGAAAACAGAAAATTGCGCCGATCTTTGCATGAAGAGATAGGCGATAGGATATAATGGAATGAATAAGCAAAGGCTCCGAAGAGAGTGTATTTTTAAAAAAATAAGAATGGAGAGGATCGTTTGGTAAAGGAAAAAAATCAAAGTGATATTTCGGCTCAAAAAAATCCGAAGAACCAAAATAAAAGAAAAAAGAACGTACATCACGCTATTACCAAAAGCGAGATGAAGCAGGAAGCGAAAAAGGCAGAAAATAAGCTCGAATCCGTGCCGGTGCGCGAAGGAGAGAAAAAGGTTGTGCCTCCGCATCATAAGAGAAAAAAGAAGAGCGGCTCTCACGGCGTAAGTGCCGCGCAGAAGGAAGCCGAGAAGCTTCTTTTTACAGAAGAAAAGAGCGTGCAAAAGAGGCAGGACAGGCAAAGCAAGGCAGAGCTCTCTGTGCAAAAGGTCAAAAAGGCCGAGCCTCCCGTGCATCCGAAGAGCCATCGCCATAAGGGGCAGAAAAAGCCGCTCGGTAAGCTGAAGGTCATGTGCCTCGGCGGCCTGATGGAGATCGGCAAGAACATGACCGTGATCGAATATGAAAACGATATTTTAGTCGTGGACTGCGGTCTTGCGTTTCCCGATGAGGAGATGCCCGGCGTGGATCTCGTGATCCCGGACGTTTCCTATCTGATTCAGAACTCCGATCGCGTGCGCGGTATTTTCATCACGCATGGACACGAGGATCATATCGGCGCGATTCCGTACGTTTTGCAGCAGCTTCGCGTACCGATTTACGGCACGCGCCTTTCCCTTGGTATTATTGAGGGAAAGCTTGAGGAGCATAGTCTCCCCTTCCGCCCCGCGCTTCACACCGTGGAGGCAGGCGAAACCGTTTCGGCGGGTGAGATGCGCGTGGAGTTCATTCACGTAAACCACTCGATTGCAGATGCCTGCGCCCTTGCGATCCATACGCCGCTCGGCATCGTGTATCACAGCGGTGACTTTAAGCTGGACGTTTCTCCCATTGACGGGCAGATTATGGATCTCGTCCGTATCGGAGAGCTTGGAAAGGAGGGCGTCAAGCTCCTTCTTTGTGAGTCCACCAATGCGGAAAGATCGGGCTTTACCCCCTCGGAGCGCACCGTCGGAAGCTCGCTCGAAAGAATCTTTTTGCAGTATGAAAACCGCCGTCTTATTATCGCAACCTTCTCGTCCAACGTGCATCGCGTGCAGCAGATCATTGATGCAAGCTATCGGCACGGAAGAAAGGTCGCCGTGCTCGGCCGCAGTATGATCAACGTCATCGGCGCGGCATCCGAGCTTGGATATATGGATCTTCCGGACGGCGTTCTGATCGACGTATCCGAGATGAAACGCTATAAGCCCGAGCAGATCACCTTGATCACAACGGGTAGCCAGGGCGAGCCGATGTCGGCGCTGTATCGCATCGCCTTCTCCGAGCATAAGGACGTGAAGCTCGCATCGAGCGACGTGGTGATTCTCTCGGCACACGCCATTCCCGGCAACGAAAAGCTGATCGGCAAAATCGTGAACGCTCTGGTGCAGGGCGGCGTGAAGGTCGTGAACGATGCGGAAGAGGACGTGCACGTTTCGGGGCATGCCTGCAAGGAGGAAATTAAGCTTCTCATGGCGCTTTTGCGCCCCGAATATTATATGCCGATCCACGGCGAGGCAAGGCATCTCTATGCCGGCAAGGAGATCGGAGAATTCATGGGCATACCGCCCTCGAATATCTTCCTTTCGGATATAGGCAAGGTGCTTGAAATTGATGCCGAAAAGGCAATGCTTCGCGGCACCGTTCCGTCGGGAAAGATCATGGTGGACGGCTCGGGCGTGGGCGATATCGGAAGCGTGGTTCTGCGCGATAGAAAGCATCTCTCGGAGGACGGTCTTGTGGTCGTGGTTGCCACGGTGGATCTTTCGGAGAGCATGATCATGTCGGGCCCGGATATCGTTTCCCGCGGCTTCGTTTACGTGAAGGAAAGCGAGGAGCTGATGTTTGAGGCGCGCTGTGTCGTGGCAAAAACCTTGGACGGATGCCTCACGCGCGGCATGTATGACTTCATGGAAATGAAAACAAAAATCCGTGATGATCTTGCAAAATTCATTTATAAGCAGACGAAGAGAAAACCGATGATTCTTCCAATTATCATGGATTTGTAAACAATTGTAGGTATTTTAAAACAACAGGATATAAAACGCGTTAAGTTTTGGAGCAAATAACAAGCAATGATCAAGATACTTTATGGGGATGCAACCCCGCTTTTGAACGACAGATTTTTTTCTTCTTTTATAGAAGGATTTGACAGCATGGTGAAAGCGCGCATTCTCGAACCCAAAAGAGTTGAAAGCCGCGCATGCAGGTTAATGAGCTACCTGATGTTGGATGCGCTTTTTAAGAAGGAATTTTCCATCCACATGCCCGCACTTCTCGTAACCGAGCATGGAAAGCCGTATTTTGAAAAAGGCCCCGCAATCTCTATATCGCACGATAGGCTGGCGGTTGCGATCGGATTGACGTCGGATTATAAGGAGCTCGGCGTTGATCTGCAGTCCCAGCCCAATCCCGTAACGGCATCGCGCGTGCGCCGCCGTTTTCTCACGCCTCCTCCTCCTTACCGCAAGGGTGCGCCCGAGATAGATTTCATGATGGCGCATATCGAGGGAAGCGCGATCGACATCACACCAACCCACGCCTTCGGAACTCCTTCAAGATTCCTTTTGGATTTTGTTCGCGCCGAGGCAATCATGAAAATGACGGGCGGCGGTTTTTCCGATTTCCCAAATCTTTCTTCACTTTGTGAAACTTGTGAAACAGCGATATTATCAATGGGAGATGAGATCGCCATCGGTCTTGCCTACCGATAAGGCTTTCGCTTTTGTGTATGATTGCCCTTCGGGCAAGTGAAGCCATCCATGAAAGTGAACGTACTTCGTGCAACTTCAGTTTCGCGTAAAATCTGCCGGGCGGATTTAAGAAGGCTTCACTAAAATCAAACTTCGCTCAATAAAAAAAACAAAAAAACATGCGTGCTTTCCTTAGTGGCGGCACGCATGTTTTTTATTGCGATCAAATCTTAAATTAAAGCCACTCTTTGTGCAGAGGGCGGTGGCATTTTTGAAGAAAACGGCAGAGGGATTGTGTATTAGAGAACGAGCGAAAGTGCCTCGGTGAGCGTATACACGAAATCACCGCAAAGGGCTTTCAAATCCTCGGTGAAATTTTTTCCCGACGGATCGTAAACGCCGACCGTGCGCACGCCAAAAGTAAAAGCCTCCCTTGTGTAAAGGGAGGTGGCATTTTCTCCGAAAATGACGGTGGGATTGTTGTCAATTTCATCAAAGCGAAAAAGAGAGCGCTTCGGTCAGCGTATATACAAAGCCTGCGCAAAGCGCCTTTAATTCCTCGGTAAAATTTTTTCCCGACGGATCGTAAACACCGACCGTGCGAACACCGGCTTTAACGGCCGTTTTGCATGCGCCGAGATTGTCATCGAAGAAAACGAGATTTTCCTTTCGGCTTCCGATGCGCTCGCAAAGGCGATCATAGATCTCGGGGTTTGCCTTGGTGGTGGCAAAATCGTCACAGCTAAAGATGCCCTCAAAAAGCGGCGCAAGCCCCAGCCTGTCAAGGCAGGGATCGAGCATACGGTGGGGCGAGGCGGTGAGAACGAAAAGACGGTGGCCGCGGCGGCGAAGCTCCGAAAGCGCCTCGCGTGTGCCCTCCTTCGCAAGGATCTCATCGCGGTATTTCGGCAGCGCATAGGCATCCATTTTGGAAAGGAGCTCCGTTTCGCTTTCCTTCACGCCGAGGTGCTCCATAAAATACCGTGCCGCGCCGAGATCTCCGAGCGGCGTGATGATCTCAATGATATTCTCGGGATAAGAAACGCCCGCCTCGTTTAAAATGCGGAGCATCTTGCCGCCCCAGGTCGGCATCGAATCCACCAAGGTGCCGTCAAAATCAAAAACCAGATCCTTCATAAATACCTTCTTCTATATTGCAAAAACAATGGAGATGTTCTGTCACTCTTTTTACTTTTGGGGATTTTTTCGGTCTCGCGAAATATCCCCCCTAAAATTACATGAGAGTTACCATGTTTTCCGTTATCTCAAACGAAACGCTCATTGCCACCCCGTCTCGCTCGATATCAAAAACGACCGTGCTTCCCACGCGAGCGGCAAACATATTCTCGATCACCTGGAATTTTCTTTGGATCTCTATTTTATTTCCGTCGATCGTCAGGGCGCGGATCACGTCGTTCTCCTGAAGCTTGCCATTGGCAACGCTACCCTCCTTGATTTCGTTTACGGTAACGGTTTCAAGGATTGCGATCTTACCGGTCTCTTTATCGTATACCGCCTTGGATGCGCTGACGGCAGGAACGATGCCGAGAATACAGCGCGTAGGCTTTCCGCTTTTCTCCGAAAGGATGCTCGTGGCGAGATGCTTTGCTACGTTGGAGGGAATGGCGTAGGCGATATTCTCGATCGAGGTATCTGCGATCTTTGCGTTCACGATGCCGATCAGCTCACCCTTGGCGTTGAAAAGACCGCCGCCGGAGTTTCCGCCGTTCACCGCTGTATCCACGCGCATAACGCGCATGGAAACGTACGCGCTGTTTGCGACGTGGAGCGCGATCTCCTCGCTATCCACGCTGACGTAGCCTGCCGTGGCAGAGATGCCCATGCCGCCGGGATTTCCGATTGCAACCGCCGTATCGAGCACCGATACCTTATCCGAGTCTGCAAAGGTGGCCGCCGCCGCAATGCTTTCCTTCAAGGCGGAAGAGCCGCTGATCTTCAGGAGTGCGATATCGTAGTTTGCCGAGCCGCCGACGAAGGTGGCCTCTATGCCGTCCCCCTCGTTCTCCGAGCCGTAGAGAAACACCTTGATATCGGTGCTGATCCCATCCGCGGAGGTGGCGTTGCTGTTATGAACCACGTGATAATTCGTGATGATATAAGCATCACCCTTGCTCTTGTCGAGCTGATAGATCACGCCCGAGCCGTAATACAGCGTATCCTTCACCGAGGTTTGCGGTCCGCCGAGCGGCCAGCCCGAGGAATACAGCTCCTCAAAGCCGCACTCAATGCTGACAACCGAAAGGATCGCCTTCGCCGCGCCGATGAGAGCGCTGTTCTCGGTGGCGGTGATCGTTATGTTGTATTCGTTTCCGGGCGTCACCGTCTGCAGCTGCTTGATAGCCTCAAGATCCTCCTTTGTTGCGTAATCCGCACCGCTGAAGGCACATCCGCCAAGAAACAGGCAGGAAAGCGCAAGGCAAAGCGCAAGTAAGCGTTTTTTCATATATTTCTCCTGATTTTAAGTTAGAATTTTTATTTTTATATACACAGTATAATCCTTTTTTATAAACCACATGTGACGAAGCAGGATATATTTTTTAAATTTATTTTTATGATTTTTTATTTTTCTTTTTTTATTGAAAAAACGCTCGGTTTCTTGACAAGGCGAGCGGCGGTATGCTACAATAATATATAAAATTATCTGAAATATAGATTTTTGAAAGGGAGATCGGAATGAAGGGTGTAAAAAGCACGGCCCACGGGTTATCCGTAGAGAAAATATGCAAGCATCTTGAAAATATCTCAATCCCGATCCTTCTTTTTGACGAAATTTCCTCCACGAGCGATGCCGCGAGAGAATACGCAAGGGAAAATCCCTTTGAGGCGGCCGTTTTCATTGCCGAAAAGCAAACGGCGGGGCGCGGACGGCGCGGGCGAAGCTTTTCCTCTCCCGCAGGAAGCGGCGTTTATATGAGTCTGCTCGTTTACCCCGCGCACGCGGCGTCCGACGGCGTTTTGCTCACCACGGGTGCGGCGGTTGCCATGTGCCGCGCGGTGGAGGATGCGGCGTCTCTTTCCCCCGAAATCAAATGGGTGAACGATCTGAAGCTTGGCGGCAAGAAGCTTTGCGGCATTCTGACCGAGGGCGAGATCAATCCCGAAAGCGGCGCGTTTGCTTACGCCGTGATCGGCGCGGGCATCAACGTCAGAGGCGTGCCGCCCGAGGTTGCGGATATCGCGACCGCCCTGGATCTGCATACGGACGGGCCGACGGACAGAAATCTGCTTTGCGCCAAAATGATCACGCGCCTTTTGGAGAGCCTCACCGAGGACAGAGCGGCGCAAATGCGAGAATACCGCAGAAGATGCCCCGTCGCGGGAAAAGAGATCACGGTGCTTCGCGGCGACGAGCGCTATTTTGCCACCGTGCTTTCGATCGAGGAGGACGGAAGCCTCCGCATTCTTCGCGAGGGAGAGGAGCAGCTTCTTTCCTCCGGCGAAATTTCAATCAGAGAATAATGCATTAGGAGTATATATGCCCACGCTGACTTACCTTTTAAAGGAGCTTGCACTGTACGCAAGAAATAACGGACTTCTCCGAGAGGAGGACGAGGCCTACGCGCTGAACGCATGGCTCGCGCTTTGCCGCGCCGCCGAGATCACGGACGAAAAAGTACCCGCGTCCCCTCGCGCGCTTGAAGAAATTCTTTCGGATATTTGCGAGCGTGCCGCCGAAAACGGCGTGCTCGACAAGGAGAGCATCACCGAGCGCGATCTTTTCGATACCGCGCTGATGGGCGTTATCACCCCTCGCCCCTCCGAGGTGATCGACCGCTTCCGTGCGCTCTATAAAAAATCCCCCGAGGCGGCGACCGAGGATTTCTACCGCATGCAGGGGCTTGTGAACTACATTCGCACGGCGCGCGTGCAAAGGGACGTCAAGTGGCAGGTGGAAACGCCCTACGGCGTGATGAATATGACCATCAATCTCTCCAAGCCCGAAAAGGATCCCAAGGCCATTGCCGCCGCAAAATTGCAGAAATCCGCGCTTTACCCCAAGTGCCTCCTCTGCCATGAATGCGAGGGATTCGCGGGAGATCTTACGCGCCCCGCAAGACAGAATCTAAGACAGATTCCCATGACCATGGCGGGAAAGCCCTGGTATCTGCAATATTCCCCTTACGTTTACTATAACGAGCATTGCATTGCGCTCTCTGCGGCGCACGAGCCGATGCGCGTGGACAGAGATAGCTTCGTGAAGGCTCTCGACTTCGTGGAAAGCTTTCCGCATTACTTTATCGGGCAGAACGCCGATCTTCCGATCGTGGGCGGCTCGATCCTCTCGCATGACCACATGCAGGGCGGAAAATACACCTTCGCCATGGCCAAAGCGCCGATGAAAAAAGAGGTGCGCTTTGCGGGCTTTGAGGGCGTGAAGGCGGGTATCGTTTTTTGGCCGATGTCGGTTTTGCGACTTGAAAGCAAAAAGAAAGAGGACCTCGTCTCCTTGGCGGACAAGATCCTCGCCGCGTGGCGCGCCTACAGCGATGAGAGCGCCGAGATCCTTGCTTTTTCGGGCAACGAGCCGCACAACACGATCACGCCCATTGCGCGGCGCGTGGGAAAGCGTTTTCAGCTCGATCTCGTTTTGCGCAACAATCGCACCACAGAGGAGCATCCCCTGGGGCTTTTCCACCCCCACGCACAGCTGCATAATATCAAAAAGGAAAACATCGGCCTGATCGAGGTGATGGGACTCGCCGTGCTTCCCGCCCGCCTGAAGGACGAGATGGCGGCCGTAGAGGAGGCCATCCTTTCGGGCAAGGCACTTGTCGGGGACGAAAGGACCGAAAAGCACGCAGATTGGGTCAATTCCTTCAAGGAAGGATACACCTTCACCAAAGAAAACACCCGAAAGATCCTCTTTGAAGAGATCGGAAAAACCTTCGTCCGCGTGCTTGAGGATGCCGGCGTTTATAAGAATACGCCCGAGGGCGATGCGGCATTCCTTCGTTTTGTCGATGCCGTAAACGCAAAAAAATAAAACAATTATTTACAAAATATCCCCTAATATATCAATTCCGTGAAAAAGAAGCGCGTTTTTGACGAAACATCCGACGATTACGGAAGCGATGCAAAAAAGAAAGAGAAAAAGTCCAAGGCGGCGGCTCGGCATGCGCCCCTTGCCAAGCAGGAAGCAAGCTGTGCGCACGTCATAGAAGGTGAGGCAAGCGGCCGCGATCGGCACGGACGGATGGTATAAAAACGAGCGCAGGATGCGCCCCGAAAGGAGTGCCGCCACTGCGCGCGAGCCGCCGCATCCGGGACAGTAAAGCCCGAGGGCACTCGCAATTTTGCAATGAAAGAGGGAGAGCCCCGCGCGCTCACATGCAAGATACGTGCAAGCGTAAGCGACCGCGAGAAAAAGAAAAAGCGGCTGTAGGATCAGCCATCGTTTTGCAAACGATCGCTCGGTCTGCATGTCGAATACCTCCTGTTTTTTCTTCATTGTAGCACGAAACGAAAAAAATTGCAATAAAATCTTGCAACCTTCCTTTGAATATGTTAAAATGAAAATAAATCAAAGTGTCAGAAAGGAGCCCCCATGAACAACGGAGATTTCGATTATTACAATAAGCAAACGGACGAGCAAGAAAGGTCTTCTCAGCCCTCGCGCGATCCCGCGGAGGATATTTCCGGTGTGGTGGACAGTCTTTCCAAGCCCCGCACGATGCTTTATTCCGTTCTTTCGCTTGCGTGCGGTGTTGCCGCGCTCATCCTCGGCTGTTGCGGCGGATGGTTCGGCCTCGGTATCGGCGCATTGGCAATTGCTTTTTCGATCATATCGCGGTGCCATCTCGGATACTTTGACGTTAAGTCCGTGATCGGACTTGTGCTCGGTATTGCGGGCGCGGTATTCGGCGTTGCCGCCATCGCGCTCGGCGAACTGCTGGAAAGCGGTGCCTTTGATGCGTATCTTGATGAAATTTTAAAGGATTCCGATCCCGGCTCCGATTCTCAGCCCCCCTTCAACAGCGGAACAATGTAATTAATTAAAGGATTATAGATATGTCCCTTTGCAAAAAGCTTTCTCCCATATCCCGCCTGCATTATTTCAAGCTTGTATTTCGCTCGCTTTTATTTCTCGCCGCGGCCACCGTCTATATCGTTCGCCGCGTGCGCGGCATTCCCTTTTCTCTGCGCGTGATCACCGACCGACCGATCATTCTCGGCATCATTGCGGCGATTTTCTTTGTGGAAATGCTCTTCCGCTTTTTCCCCTCGCGGCTTGAAAGCATGGGATGCCAAAAGCAGTTTGCGAAAAATTTTATCCCGAAGCAAGAGAAAGCGCCGCCTCCGAGCGCCCTGCGCGGCGTGCTTTGGGTCGCGCTTTCCTGGATCGCGCTCAACGCCCTGATCGGTGCGGCTTTTTTCCTCGGCTGGATCGACGAGGGGATTTTGCTTCTCATCTGCCTTTTCTACTCGGTCTGCGACATGATCTGCATTCTCTTTTTCTGCCCCTTCCAGACCTGGATGATGAAAAACAAATGCTGTGGAAGCTGCCGTATCTATAACTGGGATTACGCGATGATGTTCACGCCGCTGGTCTTCATTCCGAGCCTTTTTACCTACAGTCTTCTCGGCGTTGCATTGCTGCTTTTGCTCTTTTGGGAGCTTGCCGCTCTTCTGCACCCCGAGCGCTTCGCGGAGGAAACGAACGAATGCCTTTCCTGCAAAAATTGCAAGGAAAAGCTCTGCCATCACAAAACCCAGCCCCGAAGCTTTTTAAAGAAGAACAAGGAAAGATTGCTCCTGAAGGGCAACGCCGTGATCGAAAAGGTGAAAAGCTTTGGAAAAAAGAACTGATCCTTCATGCGCCTTACCGCCCGCGGACCTCACCGTCCGTGGGTATTTTTTTCATAGAATCTAATGAATATAATTTAAACTGTATATACTGTTATATAGCCGCGCGCTCCAAACCGGGGCGCGCCTCGCTTTTTTTCTTCCTCGGATAGAAAAAATTAGCACTTTATCGGCGCGTTTGCGGATTTTAACAAAAAATTCAAATCTTTTTTTGCAAAAACTATTGACACAATAGAAAAAATAGTATATATTATAGTCACGACCGTTAGCACTCAAGCGCTTTAAGTGCTAAAAGCGCCAACGGTCGAAGAAAAGCGAGGTGAGATACTTGGAGGATAAACGGTTAACCCCGAGAAAACAGCAAATTCTCAAAGCGATTGTGGATGCGCACATTCATCACGGCGAGCCCGTAGGCTCCAAATATCTTGCAACCGACGTGCAGATCTCCGCATCTCCCGCCACGATCCGAAACGAAATGGCGGATCTGGAGCAGATGGGCTACCTCGTGCAGCCGCATACCTCCGCGGGCCGCGTGCCCAGCGAGCTTGGATACCGCTTCTACGTGGATTCGCTCGTCAGGCAGTACACCGCCACGCGCAGTGAGATCGACGAGATCAACGAGAGGCTTCGCTACAAGCTTTCGGAGATGGACGAGATCCTTTCCGAGGTTTCGCGCCTTGCCGCATCCTTCACGGATTACACGGGTATCGCCTTCAAATCCGGCGCGGGACAGGTGAGAGTGAACAAGTACGATAGCGTTTACCTTTCCGCGAAGGAATTTCTGCTCGTCATGATGCTCAGCACGGGCACGGTCAAGACCAAGACCATTCGCCTTCCCTTTCCGCTGACCGAGGAGGATCTGCGCCGCTTTACCGAGGCGGCCAACATCTACCTCACCAACCTCACAAGCGACGGGCTTTCGATGCCCGTGATCATGAGACTCGAGGCCTTAATGGGGGCCGCAGGTGCGCTCGTGCACCCGACGGTGAAGGCCATTTGCGAGACGATGAGCGAGGTGGACACGGCGGATATCAAGGTGGACGGCGTAAATAAGCTCCTGAATTATCCCGAGTATTCGGACGTTTCGGAGCTGCGCGACCTGCTTGGCGTGCTGGAGGAGAAGGATCGGCTGATGGACGTGATCTCCACGCAGGCGACCGAGGAGAGCGACGGCATTCACGTGTATATCGGTGCGGAAAACAGCTCCGATGCCATGAAGAATACCACGCTGATCTTCAAGGACGTTTACGTCGGAGGCAAGAAGCTTTCCGTCGGCGTGATCGGTCCGAAGCGAATGAACTATTCCAAGGTCATTGACATGATCAACCGCCTGACCTTCGGGATCGACCGCATGTTCAACGAAGAGCCGGGACTTCCCGAGCCAAAGGATAAGTATTAGAGAGGAACACTATGAAGGACACACAGAAGGAGCCTCTGACCGAGGAGAATACCGCCCCCGAAACGGAAGCGGCAGAAAACAAGGAAGAGGCAAAGGAGCCTACCCCCGAGGAGCGCATCGCCGCTCTTGAGGCCGAGCTCAAGGAAAAGGACGAAAGATACCTGCGCATGGCCGCAGAGTACGATAACTTCCGCCGCCGCTCCCGCGAGGAGAAGGCCGCCACCTATGCAGATGCGCTTGCGGACACCGTTGCGGAGCTGCTTCCCATCATCGACAATCTGGAGCGCGCCGCGCTTTACGATGACGGCGAGAAGGTGAAGGAAGGACTGATGATGACGGCGAAATCCGTCAGCGCCGTGCTGGAAAAGCTCGGTATTGAAACCGTTGGATGCGCGGGCGAGACCTTCGACCCGAATCTTCACAACGCCGTGTTCCACGTTGAGGACGAGAGCCTCGGCGAGGGCGAGATCGTTGAGGTTTTCCAAAAGGGATACAAGAAGGGAAACAAGATCATCCGCTTCGCAATGGTTAAAACCGCTAACTAAAGTTTACAGTTAAGAGAGAAAAAGCATTCTCTCAACCTTAAATAAAAAGAGAAAGAATTTTTTGGAGGAAACAAAAATGGGAAAGATTATTGGTATTGATTTGGGTACGACCAACTCTTGCGTGGCCGTATTTGAGGGCGGCGAGCCCATCGTTATTACGAACCCCGAGGGTGCGAGAACCACGCCCTCCGTGGTTGCCTTCGCAAAGAACGGCGAAAGACTTGTCGGTCAGGTTGCAAAGCGCCAGGCCGTTACCAACCCCGACAAGACCGTGGCTTCCATCAAGAGAAAGATGGGTACGGATTCCAAGGTTGAGATCGACGATAAGGCTTACACGCCCCAAGAGATCTCCGCAATGGTGCTTCAGAAGCTGAAGGCCGATGCAGAGGCTTATCTCGGCACGACCGTGACCGATGCGGTTATCACCGTTCCCGCTTACTTCACCGACGCACAGCGCCAGGCAACCAAGGATGCGGGCCGCATCGCAGGTCTTGAGGTAAAGAGAATTATCAACGAGCCCACCGCGGCCGCTCTGGCTTACGGTATGGATAAGGAAGAATCCCAGAAGATCATGGTGTTCGACCTTGGCGGCGGTACCTTCGACGTATCCCTGCTTGACATTTCGGACGGCGTTTTCGAGGTGCTTGCTACCGCAGGTAACAACGCGCTCGGCGGCGACGACTTCGACGAGAGAGTTATGAACTGGATGGCAGAGACCTTCGCACAGGAGAACGGCGGCATCGACCTTCGCAAGGATAAGATGGCGCTGCAGAGACTCAAGGATGCCGCAGAGAAGGCAAAGATCGAGCTTTCCGGCGTGATGAGCTCCAACATCTCCCTTCCCTTCATCACCGCAGATGCAACCGGCCCCAAGCACTTTGAGGCAACCCTCACCCGCGCAAAGTTTGACGAGCTGACCCACGATCTTGTGGAGGCAACCATGGAGCCCACCCGCAAGGTGCTCCGCGATGCAGGCCTCAGTGCATCCGAGGTTTCCAAGGTACTGCTTGTCGGCGGCTCGACGAGAATCCCCGCCGTACAGGATGCCGTTAAGAAGTTCCTCGGCAAGGAGCCCTTCAAGGGCATCAACCCCGACGAGTGCGTAGCCATCGGCGCGGCCATTCAGGGCGGCGTTCTCGGCGGCGACGTGAAGGACGTTCTTCTTCTGGACGTTACGCCTCTGTCCCTCGGTATCGAAACCCTGGGCGGCGTATTCAATAAGATCATCGAGAGAAACACCACCATTCCCGTAAAGAAGGGCCAGGTTTACTCCACCGCCGCAGACGGTCAGACCTCCGTTGAGATCCACGTTCTGCAGGGTGAGCGCGAAATGGCAGCAGGTAACACCACGCTCGGCCGCTTCGTTCTCGACGGTATTCCCGCCGCTCCCCGCGGCGTGCCTCAGATCGAGGTTACCTTCGATATTGATGCCAACGGTATCGTTAACGTAAGCGCAAAGGATAAGGGCACCGGCAAGGAGCAGCACATCACCATCACCTCCTCCACCAATATGTCCAAGGAGGACATCGAGAAGGCCGTGAAGGAGGCCGAGAAGTTTGCCGAAGAGGATAAGAAGCAGAAGGAAGCCGTTGAGGTGAAGAACCACGCGGAGAATGCAATCTTCCAGATGGAAAAGAGCATGACCGAGCTTGGCGACAAGATCACCGACGAGGATAAGGCTCCCGTGAATGCCGCAATCGAGAAGCTGAAGGAAACCGTGAAGAGCGGCGATACCGATGCGATCAAGGCAGATACCGAAGCACTTGAAAAGGCGTTCTACCCCATCGCAGAGAAGCTCTATAAGGAGCAGCAGGCGGCAGGCGGCGCAGACGGTGCGGCAGGCGGTCAGGCCGGAACGGATGGCGACGGCAATTATTATGGTGCCGATTTCGAGGACAAAACCTAATTGGTCGGTGCATTTCGGCGAGATCGAAAAGGATAAAGATGTTTTTTAATAGTGCCTCCACAAAGCGAAGTGCGTATTTGAGAAGGTATTAAGGTTGGAAAACTCCGTTTTCCTCCAACTTATTAAAATCCTTTTCTATTTCCGTTTTCGAGGTTCGGCGTACCTATGTACGCCTCTCACCTCGAAGAACGAAAATTCTCATCCAAAATCCCCTCGACCAAAGCGAAGTGCGCAGACGGCACTTTGTGCGAACAAGGCTTGATTTGCAACAAAAACGGATGCGTAGCATCCTTAAAATAGTACCTTAACGGGTAGTAGTTAAAAAAGAAAGCAGGAGTTTTCCATAGTCGCAAGACTGTGGTAAACTCCGTGGCTTTTATAAAGGTTGTCTTTTTGCTTTCCATATTTCCATGCGAAGTGTGGGAATGTGGGAAGGAAAAACGGAATAAGAATCAAAAGCGGATCGCGAAATATTCGAAATTTCATATAAAGAGCCGTGGGAAAAGCGGCTCTTTTGTAAGGATTCATATGGCAGATAAAAGAGATTATTATGAGGTCCTCGGCGTTCAGAAGGGCGCATCGGAGGACGAAATAAAAAAGGCGTACCGCGTCTTGGCAAAAAAATACCATCCCGACCTGCATCCGGGCGATGCGGAGGCGGAGGCGAAGTTCAAGGAAGCGAACGAGGCGTATGACGTTTTGTCGGATGCCGACAAGAGAGCAAAGTACGATCAGTATGGCCATGCGGCGTTTGATCCCTCTGCGGGCGGCTTCGGCGGCGGCGGTGGCTTCGGAGGCTTCGGCGGCTTTGGCGACTTCGATTTTGGGGATATTTTCTCCAATATGTTCGGTGGTGGCGGCGCTTCGCGCAGTCGCGCGAATATGCCCGTTGAGGGCGATGACGTGGCAACCCGCATCACGATCACCTTCGAGGAAGCGGCCTTCGGTTGCAAGAAGGAGGTTTCCTTCGCGCGCGTGGAGGAATGCGGAGATTGCGGCGGTAGCGGCGCGGCGAAGGGCACGAAGCCCGAAACCTGCCAAAATTGCCGCGGCACAGGCCGCGTGACCGTTCAGCAGCAGACCATGCTCGGCTATATGCAAACGCAGAAGGCCTGCCAGAACTGCCGCGGTACGGGTAAGATCGTAAAAACGCCCTGCAAGAATTGCAACGGCAAGGGCTATATCAAGGTGAATAAGAAGCTCGAGGTTTCTATCCCCGCAGGTATTGATTCGATGCAACGCATCGTTCTGCGCGGACAGGGATGCGCAGGGCGCAACGGCGGCTCAAACGGCGATCTGATCATCGAGGTCAGAGTCCGCGAGCATGACGTTTTCCAGCGCGACGGCAATCACCTCTACTGCGAGGTTCCGATCACCTTTGCACAGGCCGCACTCGGTGCGGAGATCGAGGTTCCGATCCTCGGCGGCAAGACCGAGAAGCTCGAGATTCCCGAGGGAACGCAGACCGGCACGAGCTTCACTCTGCGCGGCAAGGGTATCGCGGATATCAATAGCAAGCGCCGCGGCGACCTCATCGTCACCGCCGTTGTGGATACCCCGCAAAACCTCTCCGCAGAGCAGAAAAAGCTGCTCGAGCAGTTTGCAACCTCGCTCGGCGAGCAGAACAATAAAAAAAGCGCCGGCTTCTGGAAAAAGATTTTTAAATAAAGAAAATTTTTCGGTGGATATTTTTGAATAGGGAATGTTAATTTTTTTGAAATAGGGGTTTA
>JAZQTA010000044.1:0-46580 GCA_045630385.1 Eubacteriales bacterium
CATTCTTACTCTCAATTATAGTGGGAAAGGTTGCCCAAGGCTTTTGCTTTGCAAAAGCCGGCGACTTGAGTCGCTGGCTGGTGATATTGGGCTTTTAGCCCTTGTGCATACCACCCGTTTGACGGGTGGTTATGATTTTTCGGTCTCACCGTATATGACCGCTTCTTACACAAAGTCGTTGGTGCACCAAGTAAGCCCCAGCGGAAGGATCGCTTTCAAAGCAAATTGCTTCTCGGCGGAAAGCGCCGCGAGAAGATCCTCGGTATAGATACCGAAGAGCAGTCGCTGGGCATCCGCGTGCGAAAGCGTGAGATCTTGTGCTTGGCTTGCCGCGCGGCAATACGCGCCGTCCTTGCCCGTGTGCAGATGCAGGCGCTCGCCGCCCTCGATCTGCAAAACGAGATCACAGGGGGGCAAGGGAGAAAGCGATTCCTTTACCTTTAAAAGGCGGTTGGTCAGTCTTTCAAATTCCAATACGTTAAAGCGCGAGGGATAAACGACCGAGACCTCCTGCGCCGCCGCTTGCAGAGCGCGGATAGCCTTTGGCATGGTCGGCGGTACGCACACGGTGGTGAAATCCCCCTCTGTCAGGCGTGCCGCCTCGGCCATCACGGCGAAGATATCGCCCTCGTCCTCCAGGGAAAATTCAAGCACGGAAGAAAAATTCTTTTTTGCGGACAGCGTGCCGATCGGTACGCTGTTTTTCTTTATGAGATAGGGCTTTGCTTCCTTGGAGCACATGGCAAGATAGGTGTCGCGGTAATTTTCCTCTGTGCCGCGCTCCACGAAAAAGATTTTTTTCTGCATCACGGCGTTCGCATAAGCGAGCGCCTCGGTATCCTCTCTTTGGATCTCGGTCAAGGTGATCTCGCCCGCCCTTGCCGCATGCTTTGCGTTGTGCTTCGTGACGCGGAATTCGTATGCGGGGCCGCAGGCCTCAAAGCCGTAGCGCGCGTAGCGCTGTCTTGCGCCGCCGAGGCGGCAGACAACCGCGCCGATGCGCTTCGCCTCTTCGATTGCAAGCGGGAAGAGCTTTGAAAAATAGCCCTTTCCCTCGTACTGCGGCAGGGTTGCCACGTTGCCCGTGGTGCAGAAGAGGAATTTTTCGCCGCCGATCACGGCGGGCAGAGGATAGATGCCGACGACGGCGGCCATTTTTCCGTCCTCAAAAACGGCGATATGCCGCTCCATGTGCGCGTCGTCCCTTACCCACATTTTGGGCTGTTCCAGATCAAAGTGCATCGGGCGGCCGTACTTATGCCCAAAGGTATCGTTGAGTAGGGCAAAAAGCTCGTCCATGTCCTCTTTTTTCAGATTTCGGATCTCCGTCATAATTTCTCCGTTCTGCCGAGAAGGCGTATGTTTTTATTTTTCCGTAATGCGGAAGGTCTTGGTTTCGCCGAGATAGGCGTCAAAGGTGATCTCGGTTACGCCCTCGCCGTAATATTTTTCCTCGTAGACCTCAAAGACCGAAACGGGGCGAGGGAAGCGAACGGTTTTCTTTCCCGAGTGATCCGCGTGGTAGGTCAGATAATTTCTGCCCGCGTAGATCACCTCGTCGCTCTCGGTATAAATATGGCAGCCCGCAAAGCGAGCGATCTCGCGAAGCACCGAGGAGCAGATGGATTTCGAGTTGTAGTAGACCGAGGTATAGCCGTCCGCCTCCTTCACGGAAACGGCGGGGAAGCCGCTCGTCAGAAGATAGCCGAGGTTCTTGGCGCTCTCGTCCTTGACGTAGGGCATGGGATAAAGATAGGAGGGGAATTTGGAATAGCCGTCCACGCGCCTTGCCGCGAGCATTTCGTGCCTTTGCCTTGCAAAGATACCGAAGATCTCTCGCTTGTCGAGGTCTTGCGAGATCGGATGGCTTTCTCCATTGTAGCGGAAGGCGGGATCGAAATGATCGTTTTCCATGGCGAAGGAAAAGCCCGTCAGATCCTCCATATAATCGGTCGAGGCGTGGGGCTCGGCATCGGGATCGATCAGGCCGCTTCCGTGCAGGAAAACGGCAACCGCATTCGTCTTTTTCAGCTTTTGCTTGATCGCCTCGCGCTCCTTTTTCGTCAGAACGTAGGTGTTGAAGAAGACGTACATTTTATAGTCCGGCATTGCCTCGATATCATTGTGATAATATTGATCGACGGATGCGCCGATGCGGTGGATCTCATAGTTGCGCATATCCTCCACGGCATCGCGGAAGGTCTGCCTCGATGCGGCGCAAATGCTCTCCTCATCAAAGATAAATGCGATCTCGTTTTTCTTGGTTCTATCGAGGGAATATGCCTCTTTTGCTACCTTTTGTTGACATTCTATGAGTTTATAAAGCTCCGGATACTTATATCTCGGCCTTCCGAGAAGCTGATCAAACCACCATGCCTGCACGTCCTCCGCGATGTTTCTTCCGAATTCGCGCTTCATCACGTTCACGGTGTCGGTCATATCGTAGATCTCGGCGCACTTCATGAAATAGCGGTTTTCCTTTAAGGTTCTCGTGTCCTGCTCCACGATATAAATTTTGTTATGAAGGGCGAAGGAATCCTGCACCTCGCGCTGTCCCTCCTGTCCTCCGGGCTGGCGGTTTTCATACACGCCGGGGGCGGCAAGAAAGTTGATATAAGGGCTTTCGAGCACCTTCACCGTGCCCGCCGCCGAGCCTGCGGAGAGATATTCCGTGCAGCCCTGCGAGCCGAAGAACGCGCCCACGAGCTTGTCGGGCGTCAGACCTTTAATCACCTTGGCGAAGTGAAGCACCGAATCTGCCGAGCCGAGGCTCCACGCGCGGTAGAAATCGTAAACGTCCATGTGCGTATCGAGGTCGGCAAATGCGCCGAGGCTCGTACCGTTTGAGGGGGGCGGCGGTACGGGCTTGTTGGTATACATTCTCGTTTTCGGGAGGGCGCAATCGTAGTCCACGCGGCTTGCGAAATAATGCGCCTCGTAATCGGGGATCGGGGGATTTTCGAGCGTGGCATTTTCGTTTTTCCAAGCCTTCTTCAGCGCCTCGTCCGTGCCGTAGCGCTCGGTCAGATAGCGCGAGAAGTGGCGGCGAAAGGCCTCGCTGTGATCCAATACGCGCTTGTTCTTCTCGTCCTCCACGGGGTGCATATAATACCATTCGCTCGTGCCGCCCGCGGCCAAAAAGCACCCGATGATGCGGTCGGCGTAGGGAAGGCGCATCAGGGCCTGCCAGGTTTCGGCAAGCGCCTTGCCCGCATCCTCTCTCCATTTATCGGAGCAGAGGGAATAATGCATCGGCAGATCGGTTTCGTAGGACTCGGAAAAGAGATGCACCGGGGGGCGCTCTCCGTCCGAATATTCAAGGCATTCCTCGGGGTGCTGCTCGATCCATTCGTTGGTGGGATGCAGTCCCATGCGCGGAATGATCAGCGCATCCGGCACGGCCGCGAGAAGCGCGCGCGCCTCGGTGTCGAAAAGCTCCAATGCCGTGGGCTTCAGCCAAAGCGTGTCACAGATCAGAAAGAAGATGCGGATGCCGCTTTTGCCGAGCGCTTCAAAGTATTCCTTGTCGAAAAGAATGCGCTTTCCGTCCTCCATCGTGCGGATGGTTGCCATCATCGGGGGATACACGGTGCCATTGACGCAAATGGCGGGTCTGCCGCCTTGATTGATAATCTCTGCCATAAAAAATTACACCTTTCTTTATGAATGAGGCGTAGAAGCCGTTTTCTTTTTTTAGTGTAGCATACCGATAGGGAAATTGCAAGCACCTTTCGCGTGTTATTCTTCGCCGAGGGGGACAACCGCGCGTTGAGAAAAATGGGGAAGATGCATAAATTGTGAACGGTTTTTTCGGCAAATCCATAAAAAATTTAAATTTTTCTAATTTTATTCGAGCGCGCGCCTTGATTTTTATTATTTTTTGTTTTATAATGGGGGCGTTTGAAAATAGGAGAGGCCGAAGGCCTTCTCGCCCAAAATTTCCCAAAGGAGCTTGCAAAATGAAAAAAATCGCCAAAATATGGATCATTACCGCGGTTCTCTCGCTTCTTGCGGCGCTTTTCGCCGTATCGGCGTTTGCCGAGGCGGATACCGCCGCCGTCGTTTATCCCGACGGAACGGAGGTGCGCTACGCCGTCGGCGAAACGATCGTGCCGATCGAAGCGGAGGGCGGTCTTTATTACGGAAAGGGAAATACGCTTTATAAGGATGATGCATCCGAGGGCTGGTGCTTCACCCTTGAAGGGGCGGATGCACCGCTTACCTCTCTGACGGTCACCGAGGAAATGGCGGGGGAGCGCATCTTAGCCTCGGGCTTCGATCGGGTGTACTATACCTCGCTCGAAAAGACCGCGGGCGGCACGGCGCTCGTCTACCATCTCAAAGATGACGCGCATAAATATTTTTCCACCTCCAATACGGGCGATCGCGGGGACGGAACGAATACCGGCGCGTATTCTTATACCGAGCTTCGCAAAACGACCACCGAGCGCGTGACCGTAACGCTCTATGCGGACGTTTCCTGCTCGTCCTTTGCGATGAACTGGTTCGTTTCAAGCAACCGTATCACAGGCCGCCCCGTATATTTCGATCTGAACGGACACACCGTCAGGACCTCGCAGACCTCGTATATCGACCTGTTTGGCATAACGATCCACATCTATTCCTCGAAAGAGGGAGCGCATTGGTATCAGACGGAGTCGAAGAACGGACTTTGCCGCCCCAACGATGACGGAACGCTCTATCTCGGCGACGACGGCTCGGGCCTCTATACCGATAATATTTCCTTCCACCTGCGCCGTGTGATCCACAGCGTGCACGGCGGCGGCGCTTATATCGTCGGCGGCCGCTATTATCAGGCCGCTTCCTCCGGTGTCGGAGGCTTCCTTGAGATCGGCAGACGTATCAAAAAGTTAGAGAACGCTACCTTCTATCTTTACGAGGGCGAGGCACTCTTCAGTAACGTAGACGCGCTGAACGACTCCGGTGTCGGTAGCGGCACGACGACGGTGAAAAACTGCACCTTCTACGCGCCGACCGAGGCGGCGACGATGTATTCCGAAAAGACCGCCACGCCTCGCTTCAGCGGCTGTAATTTCGTGAACGTTCGCATGGACGTGACGGCGGGGAGCGGATCGCTTTCCTATACCACCGGATGCTACACGAATCTTCCGCCGCGCTATAACGTCGGCAAGAGCGGCACGAGCGTGTTTGCCGTGAAGGATGCCGCCGCAAAGGAGATCACGCTCACGATGGCGGACGGCACGCAGAGCGCCAAGGCACTTTTCTACCGCACGGCGGCGGTCGCGGGCGGCGTTACCGTTACCTATGACGGCGGCGAGAGTCAGCTTCGCCTGATCGGGGAAGACCTCGCGTGGAAATTCGCGGAGGATACCTATACCGAGGGCGGTGAGCTCTATAAAAAGACCTCCGAGGTGCATACCTTTACTCTGGCGGACGGAACGGCCGTCAGCGGTGCGCTTGCCACCGAAATGCTCGTGAATAAAACCGTGCGCGCAAAGAGCACGGCGACCTATGCGCCCGTTTGCTTTTCCGTGTCCTTGGGGGATGCGGTGACCTATCACACCGACCGAGAAACCTATGCAGATGCCCTTGCGGCTTATCTTGCGAATATGGAAAACGGCGCGACCGTTACGCTTTACGGCGATGTAACGCTTCCTCCCGTCACCGTGGCGGGGCAGAGGCTCGCGGATAAGACCGCGGCAGAGAGCGCATCCTATCGCCTCGACCTGAACGGACATAAGATCACCTTCTCGGGCAGCGGCATTGCCATGCGCGTTCTTGCTCCCGATTTCCATCTGTATTCCTCCGCGGCGGGCGGCGAGATCGAAGCCTCCGCGCACGCGCTCTTCGTTACCGACAGAGACGATTATAAATACATCGGCGGCGCGGCGTACGGCGCGGATACCGAGGAATACGGTGCGGATACCGCAAATTCCGCCATCCGTCCGCTGGGCTTTATCACGCTCGGCGGTGCGTACGGCGAAAATCTCACCGTGACCTGCGCATCGCTGAACCGCGAGATCCTTTATGGCGGCGCGGCGATTCTCGGCGGCACGTACCTGCAGAGCGAGAGTGCTTTTGCTCCGTACTTCCTTCTTCTTTCGCATCCCGATTATAACCTTGGCGCGATCCGTAGCGTGGAGAACGCGACCTTCGTGCTTTGCGAGAGCACCACGGCGTTTCTTTATTACCGCTCCTCGGCGGATATGACCTTTGAAAATTGCCGATTTATTTCGAAAAACGGCCAAGCACCCCTCTTCTTTGCGGAAAATCCCGCGCTGCCGTCCGATCCGACCTTTGACGGCTGTGAATTTTACAACGCGCTCATCGCCATTCGCATCGGCGACCGCGCCGTGACGTATACCGACTGTGCCTTTGGCTTTGCCTCGGATGCCCCCGCAGGGGATCTTGATCCGACGGATGCCTCGGCGTATTTCGTATCCGCAGAGGCGGCGCGGAATATAGAGGTGCTCGGCGCGACCTATACCTTGGAGCACGCGCTTTTCACCTCGCCCTATCCTCCCGTGACGGTACAGTACCCCGACGGCGAAAAGAAGGTTTATTTTGTGGGTGAAAGCATTGCACATTACGCACAGCCCGATACCTATACCGAGGGCAAGAGCCTTTATAAGCTCGTGGGAGAGGGATGGACCTATTCTCTTTCGGGCAAGCCGATCGAGGGCAACGTGATCCCCGAGGCGGCCGCAGGCAAAACGCTTTATGCCTCGGGCTACGAATACGCGAGAGTGTACTATACCTCTCTTGAGCAGACCGCGCGCGGCTCGGTTCTCGTATATCACCTCGTTTCCGACCTTGGCGTATATTTTTCCACGGATAACCTCGGTGACCGCGGCGACGGTACGAACAGCGGCGCGTTTCCCTATACCGAGCTTCGCAAGAGTACGACCACAAAGGTCGAAGTAACGCTGTACGCCGATTTTGCGCTTGATATCTTCAATCCGAGCTGGTACGATGAGGATAACCGTATCGGTGGCCGCTCCGTATACCTCGATCTGAACGGCTTTTCGGTCACTCTGTCGCAGAGCGCGGAGGTCTTGGTCCGCGGAATGCTTCTTTATATTTATTCTACCGAGGCAGGCGCGGAGTGGCACCACGAAAGCGGCTCCAAGATGTTCCGCGTGGATAACGATGCCGCCCTTTATCTTGGCGACTTGGGCACGGCCGGCGCGAATAAGAGCCATATCACCTTCTACGGCAAATCCCTTTTCTTAAATCTTTACGGCGGTGGCGCGAGCATATACGGCGGTATTTACCGCCAGAGTGCGCCGTCCTCCTTCTTTATTGAGATCGCGCGCCGCGTGCAGGCGATAGAGAATGCGACCTTCTATCTTTGCGACGGCTCCTCGGCGCTCTTCGGAGATACGTCGGCGGGCATCGACTATTCCTCTCTCTTCAAGGGCTCAAAGGCGATTGGGGACTGTGATTTCCGTGCGTCCTCTTCCGTGTTCATGCTATACGCCTTGGAGGGCAGAGCACCGAAGATTGTCTTTGACGGCTGTACGTTTGAGGGCGTGCTCGAGGGGACGGTCGGCGGCGAGGCCGAGATCGTGTATCCGAGCGGAGAGAAAATTTCCGTGGCCTTCGGCGAGACGGTCGTTCCTCCCGAGGCACAGCGGCTGTATACGGATGCAAGCGGCGTGCTGATGGGACTTGTGGGCGAGAGCTGGCGGCTCGTTTGTGAGGACGGCACTCCGCTTTCCTCGCTGACGGTCAAGGCCGATATGGTCGGCAAGACCTACGTGCTTTTCGCAGAGCATACCTATAAAAAGGTTCTTTATACCGTCGAGACCGCGAAGGGAACGGCGTATAACGTAAATACCGAGACCTACGCGCTTGACTTTATGCTTGTGATGGCCTCGCTTTCTGCGGGAACGCGCGTGACGCTCTACGAGGATATTACGGTATCCGCCTTCCGCGTGATCGGTGAAAACGGCGCGACGAGAGGTGATACGGAGTTTGCCGCGCAGTATCTTGACCTGAACGGTCATACCCTGACCGTGGAGGGAAGCGGAAGTGCCGCGATCGGCGTTTTCGTGTACCGCTTCTATCTTTATTCCTCCGTCGCGGGTGCAAGCATCGAGGCGCCCTCGCACGCACTTCTTTCGGTCGGCGCTTATGAGTATGCGCTGAAGGACGGAAGAAAGCTCACCGTCAACGGCGGTGCCGTGCTTGGCGAATCGGAGGAGGACGCTTCCCGATACGGAAAAAATCTCTCCGTGATCTGCCGTTCCGTTTTCGGCGAGGCGGAGCGCGGCTCGGTCAGCCTTTCGGGCGTAACGCTCAAGCAGAGCGGCACGGGCGCATCCCCCTTCCTTTGTTTCGGTAATGCGGCGCTGACGGTGCGCGGCACGGCGTTTGTTTGTGTCGGTCATGCGCCGATGCTTCTTTGCAAAAGCAATGCATCCGTTCTCTTTGAGGATGCTCTCTTTATCAACGCGGCGAGCGAGGCGATACCGCTCTTTGCGGAAAACGGCGGCATGAGCGCCGCCGCACCCAAGTTTTCCGCCTGCAGCTTCTTTAACGTGATCCCCGCATCCCGCATGGGTGCGGAGCTCGTCAGCTTCGCGGGCTGTGACTTCGGCTTCGTCGGCGTGCCGGATGCCGACTCCCTCGGCGAGTTGCTTCTCGCCTCGATCCCCAGCCGCACCGTGCTGGTGGGCGGCAAGCCTTATATTTTCAGCTATGAGCTGATCGTGCAGAGCGGTGACGGATGCACGGTCGTATATCCCGGCGGATTTTCCCAGTGCTTCCCCATCGGATCGCAGATCCTGCCGTTCGTCAATCAGCCGTTCTATACCGGTGAGGACGGAAATTATTACGGCCGTTCGGGAGAGGGATGGCGCTTCCTTCTGAACGGCACGGCGCTTTCCTCTCTGACGGTGACCGAGGCGATGCTCGGCAAGACCGTCGAGGCCGTCGGATACGAGCGCGTGTACTTCACCGTCGAGGTGAACGGCGCGATCACGGCGTATACGAACGCCTCTACTTACGCCTCCGATCTTAAAAAATATCTCGGCGCAATGGATCAGGAGTGTCTGATCCGTCTGTATGCGGACGTTTCGATGTCTTATGCCGAGGTGATCGGCAAGCGCAGCGAGCAGGAATCGATCGTAATGAACGCAAGCTACACGCTGGATATCAACGGAAGAGCGCTGACCTTTACTACCGGTCTAAACGGCGTGGCGATGGATATCAAGGCGGCGTATTTCTACCTCTATTCCTCTACCCCCGGCGGCCGTATTTATGCGGAGAATCTGGCCTTCTTCTACTCGAATAACGACGATTATAAGTGGGTGGACGGTAAGGCCGTGCTCTACGGAAGCACCGCATATAAAAATTCCACGGAAAAAGAGATCAAGCCTGTTGCCACCGTTTATATCGGTGAGCTTTCCGAGGGCGCGACCGTGCACGGAAAAAATCTCACGGTCGTATGTAAGACGGTGAATAAGGAGATGTACGGCACGGGCGTTTATTTCCGAGGCGGTACCTTCGTGCAGAGCGATGCGAGCGCGGCGAGCTACTTCTTGCTTCTTTCCCGCGAGAAATCCTCCTCGGCACACGTCAAGGGCGTGGCGAACACCACCTTCATTCTGAAAAACAGCGCGACGGCGTTCTTGAACTACGGCGCAAGCAAGGCCGTGACCTTTGATAATTGCAAATTTATTTCCGCATCGGGCGCGATCGCGCCTCTCTTCCTTGAGAGATCGGGCATCTCCACCGCTCCCATCTTTAAGGAGTGCCTTTTCTACGATGCGCTTCCGAAGCTTTCCTTGAATAACCTTGAATTAAAATACAGGGATTGCGCGTTTGGCTTCTCCGGCTCCGTTCCCACCGAGGATATGGATGCGAGAGAAAATAAGACGGCCTTCTTCGCTCCCGCGGATGCAAGAGATGCCACCGCAAACGGTACGGCGTATACCTTTAATTATACCGTGATCGCCTCCGAGTCGGGCTTCGTTACCGTATATTATCCGGACGGCTCGCACGCTATCTTCTACGTGGGTGAGATCATAACGCCCTTCACCGATGCGCCGACCTACCGTGTGGGCGCGAGCGTGTACGCCGATCTCGGCGCGGGCTGGCAGTTTACCCTGAACGGCACGGCACTTTCGGATCTCACCGTCACGGTCGATATGATAAATAAGGCCGTATACGCTACGGGCTACGCAAGGATCTATTTCACCGTCACGGTAAACGGCACGGTCACCTATTATACGGACGGCGCGACCTACGCCGCCGATCTGAAAAATTATCTCGGCGCCATGGATCCGGGCGCGCGCATCACCCTTTACGAGGACGTAACGCTTCCGAGCATCATTGCCTACGGCAAGCGCTCGGGCGATAAGGCGCTGCTGGAAAGCGCGGAGTATTTCTTCGATCTGAACGGAAGGACCTTGACCTTCTCCTCCACGGGCACGGCGCTGAAGGTGCGCGCGGCGAAGTTCTATCTCTATTCCTCCGTGGCGGGCGGCCGCATTCTGGCCGAAAAGGCTACCTTTATCAATTCGGATAACGACGATTATAAGTGGATTGGCGGCGCGGCCGTGGGCAATACCACCACCGCTTATACAAACGCGAAGGACGTCGCCGCGATCAAGCCCAGCGCGATCGTCGTGATCGGCGAGGCGAGCATGAGCGAGAGAGCCTACGGCGATCATCTCACCGTGGTCTGCGCGCGCGTGAACGACAAGCTTTACGGAACGGGCGTTGCCTTCCGTGGCGGCCGCTTTGTGCAGAGCGATGCGAGCGGAGCGGAGTATTTCTTCTATATTTCAAGAATTCCGCAGGTCGGCACCTCCCGCACGGTGGAAAATCTGACCTTCCTTCTTAAAAATCCCGCCACCGCCTTTGCCTCCGGTAACGAGAGCGAGACGATCACCGTGCGTAATTGCCGCTTCATCAGCGAGGGCGGAACGGTACCCTTCTTCCACGCGGACATGACGGCCTCGCCGAGGCTGACCTTTAAGAACTGCGCCTTCTACGACGGTGCGGTTTCCGAAAAGAGCGGCTCGCGTGCCGTGACCTACATGGATTGCGTATTCGGATTTTCCGGCTTCGTTTCCGTGAATGGCAACGTTCCTATCGCGCATTCTGCCGATAAGGTTCTCGTTGAGGGCTATGCGCTGGATTGCCGTATCTTCACAAGCCTCTCCGAGGTATGCACCGTGGTTTGGGGCGATTATATCACCGAATATTGGATGCTCGGCACGGCGCCGTACTGCATAGATCCCGAGGCGCTCGACCGCGTGACGGAAAACGCGGACGGAGCGGCCTTCTTGCGCTCGGGCGCGATCATCGACGCCGCGCATCTTTCGACCGTGACCGAGGCAATGCTCGGGGAAGAGGTAAGGATCTCGGTTTCGTATCTGACCGTTCTTCCTCTCGCCTTTACGTATACCGACGACCGCGGGCAGACGCATTACGCTCTGCTTCCCGACGGCGCGGATGCGGCGGCGATCGGCGATCTCTTCCACGCGGCCTTCAATACCTGCGGCGGCGCGTATACCATTAAGCTTCACGCGGATCTTCTTCTTGCCAAGGGCATTGGCTGGGGCCCGCTCGGCGTGAGCGGCAGTGCAGAGGAATATAAATCTCTGCAAAACGGCAGTGTAACGCTGGATCTGAACGGCTTTACCGTCACGGTGGCAGAGAATTGCGTGGCGATCAACGCATCGAATTCCAATTCTCTCAGCAGCTATCCGAAGATCGGACACGGTATTTTCGCGTTTGAGATCAACACCGATCGGTCCTTTACCCTCACCTCCTCCCGCCCGGGCGGCAGGATCAATAACCTTTCCTCCTCCGCGCTCTTCGTCGTGGGTGAGCAGGCGAATATTTCGCTGGTGATCGAGGGAGAAAATCTTTCGATCGATTCTCTGGGAACGATCTTCTATTCCTTTGAAACGAACAGCGAGAAGACGGCACAGCTGTGCGTGCAGGGCGGTACGTATACCTACGGCGGAAGCAAGGTGGCGATCGCCTGGGTCGGCAAGGCGGATATCTCGGATGCCGAGATCTATCTGACCGGAAGCCCGTACGCCGTATTCGGCGCGCATTTCTGGAAGCGCTCCTCCAATCTTTCGGTAAAGGATTCGCTGATTTTCTGCGAGAGCGCCTCCGCGAAGCTCTTCACCTTCGTCAGCTCCTCTCTGTCCTCTATTTCCGCCACGATGGCGAGCGGTATTACGCATAAGATAAATCTTACGGATACGGTCGTTTTGGGCTTCGCCCTTCCTTCCTCGATCGAGAACGTCTCCTCCCTCGTCTACGACGGTGTGGCGCTGACGGATACAGAAGCGCTTCTCGCTCTGTACGGCGGCACAGCCCCCGAGGGAACGAGCCTTGCGCTTCTTGAAAGAAGGGTGCTTTCAGCGACCTACCGCCTTTACGCATATCTGCCCGCCGAAAGGGTTGGTGTTGTGGATTGGGGCTTCGGGCTTCCCACGGAGCTTTGGAAGCTCGGCGAAACGGCAACGCGCAAAAACGCGGTAGTCGGCACGCATTTCGGCTATACCTTCCTTCCCACGCTCGTGGATGCGAGCCTCGTTGCGGGGCAGAGCAGGGTTTCCTCCATGCGCCCCGGCATCCTTCGTATGAGCCTTACGCTTCGGGGTACGATCGGATTGAACCTCTATCTTGCCGAGGCGCTCGGTGCAACCGCCGTGACCGTGGCGGGTACAACCTATACGCTTGCGGATATGAAGGCGGAGGGTGGCTATTATTCCTTCACCGCGTCGATCGCTCCGAATTTTGCGCACGTTCCCGTGCAGGTCACTCTGCGCGTCGGTGCATACGAGCACGCGATCGGTGTCAGCATCGAGCAGTACGCCGCGGCGATCCTTGCGACGGATGCCTACGCCGCCGTTCACGATCTCACCTATGCAATGGTTGAGCACGTAGAGGCGCAAACAGGAACGCGCCTTGCGCTTTGCGAAGCGCCCGAGGGCTATCGCAGAGCCGTGCCTACCGCACGTCCCCATGCGAACGAGGGCAAGAGCCTGCTTGAAAGCATCGCCTTCCGCCCGTACGGCACGATCTCCGTCGCGCTTCTCGGCGAGGCGGGAACGGCGGTCAATCTCGTTACGGCCTCGGGCCGAAGCGAGCACCGCGTGATGACCGAGGGCGTGGCGATCTTCGACAATATCTATATCAACGAATTCTTCGGAGAATTGACGCTGCGTGCCACCAAGGGTAATAAGACCGAGGTTTATACGTACAGTCTTGAAAATTATCTCTACTATCAGACCGATCCCGCCTTGATTGAAAAGGTCGAGAGTCTTTATAACTACACCTACCTTGCACACCTGTACGCCGATATTCTGACCGGCGTATACGCGGATGCCGACTGCGATCACCTCTGCGATATCTGCAAGAAGAGCAAGAGCGCGCATACGGATGCGGATGCGGACGGCGTTTGCGAGATCTGTGCCGCCTCGGTGGATTGGAGCGAGGGCTTCACCTTTGCCGAGAATGCGGACGGTGCTTCTTATACGCTGACGGGCATCGGTGACTGTACGGATACGGTGCTTCGTATTCCCGCCACCTATCTTGGCAAGAGCGTGAGTGCGATCGGAGCGGGTGCGCTTTCGGGCGCGGCCAATATCCGCCGCGTGATCTTGCCGAGCAGTGTTACCTCTATCGGCGCGAATGCGTTTGCAGGACTCACCTCTCTCGAGGCCGTAGAGCTCGGCGCTCTGCTTGCGAGCGTTTCTGAAAATGCCTTTGCGGGCTGCACGAGCCTTTCCGCAGTATATTACGGCGGCCGCGCCGCCGGCTGGCGCGCGATCTCCGTGGCGGCGGGCAACACCGCTCTGACGGAATCCACCGTATTCTACTATAATGAATATCTGCCCGAAACGGACGGCTATTTCTGGTGCTACGGCGAGGACGGCGAAATTCTGATCCATTGCAAGGATATGGACCGTGACCACCGTTGCGACGATTGCGGCGCGGTGCTGACCGCTTGCCGTGACGAGATCGGCGATCACCTCTGCGATATCTGCGGCAAAAACGTTTCGTCCTGTGCGGATGGTGACGGAGATCATCTTTGCGACGTTTGCGGCACGGTGCTTTCGATCTGCGCGGACGGCAATGCGGATCACCTTTGCGATATATGCAAGGCGGCGCTTTCCTCCTGCACGAACGGAAACGGCGATCACCTCTGCGACTATTGCGGCGAAAGGATCACGCCCTGCACGGACGCAAACCGCGATCATATCTGCGAGATCTGCGGAGAAGCGGCGGGTGCTTGCGAGGATGCAAGCCGCGATCACCTCTGTGACATCTGCGAAAGCACGGTCACGCTTTGTAAGGACGAGAACGGCGATCACCTCTGCGATATCTGCGACCGCAGACTGACGGAGCATGCCGACGGCAATGCGGATCATCTTTGCGATCTTTGCGGCGCGGCCGTAACGGCTTGTGCCGATGCGGATTTCGATCATATCTGCGATACTTGCGAAAAGGCGCTCGGTGATCATGCAGATGCGAACGCCGACCACCTTTGCGACGGTTGCGGCGAAGCGATCTCCGCTTGCCTCGATGCCGACGGTGACCACGATTGCGACGTATGCGGAAAGAAATCGGAGCATACGGATACGGACCGCGATCACCTTTGCGATATCTGCGGTGCCGCGCTTTCCTCCTGCACCGATGCCGATAAGGATCACCTCTGCGACCTTTGCGAGGAAAGACTTTCCTCCTGCAAGGATGAAAATGCGGATCACCTTTGCGACGACTGCTTCGGCACGCTCGGCGACCATGCGGATGCGAACGCCGATCACCTCTGCGACGGCTGCGGCGTGACGCTCTCTTACTGTAAGGACGGCGGCGATGCGCTGTGCGCTCTGTGCGGCAAAACGCTTGCCTCCGAGGGGCTTCGCTACCGATTGAAGAGCGACGGCACGTACGTCGTGATCTCGATCGGAGATTGCAAGGATACCTACCTTTATATTCCTAATTACTATAACGGCGCACCCGTGACCGAAATCGCCTCTCTGGCGTTTGCGGCGCGCCGAGAAATCGTCGGGGCTTCGATTCCCGACAGCGTAACGAGGATCGGCTTTGCCGCCTTCTCCGGATGCGTGAGCCTTCGCGAGCTTACGGTGGGAGACGGCGTGAAGGAGATCGGCTCGGCGGCATTCTCGCTCTGCTTTGCGCTGGAGAGTGTTTCGCTCGGAGACGGCGTAGAGACCGTCGGTCTTGCCGCCTTTGCGGATTGCTATAGCCTGAAGGACGTTTCGTTCGGAAGCGGTCTTCGCACGGTTCAGCTCGGTGCGTTTGCCGGCTGTGTCCGCCTGGAGCAGATCGCTCTGCCCGAGGGGCTGAAAACGGTCGGTCTCGGCGCATTCTCCGGCTGTAAGTCGCTTGAGAGCGTTCTTCTGCCTGCGAGCACGCTTCGCATCGGGCACGGCGCATTCTCTCGCTGTGCATCTCTCGAGAGCATTCTCTATGCGGGAGACGGCGCGGGCTTTGCCGAGATCACCGTGGCGGAAAACAACCGTCCCGTTTCGGATGCTAAGACCTATTTCTACACCGCATCCGCACCCACGGAGCAGGGAAGCTTCTGGTACTACGGCGAGGACGGCGCGATCCTGACCGCTACGCTTTGCACGCATACGGATGCAAACCACAATCTTCTTTGCGACCTTTGCGGCGCGGCCACGGTCTGCTCGCACGTGCTGGACGGCTTCGGCGATTGCCTGTGGTGCAGCTACTTTGCTTGCGTTTCCCATAAGGATAATAACCACGATCTTCTCTGCGACCTTTGCGGCGCGGCCGTGTCCTGCACCGATCATGCGGATGCCGATAGAAGCGGACGTTGCGACTATTGCGATGCGCCCTTCACCTGCACCGCGCATACGGACGGCAATGCGGACGGCTTCTGCGATGCTTGCGGCATCTATATGCAAAACCTTGACTTCGCTTGGGAGAGCGAGGAGATCACCTTTGAGATCAATAACCATTCGAACGGCGGCGCGCTTTCCTCGTTTGCGCAGAGCTTCATGGCGGGTGACGTGATCCGCGCCGACAGCGCAACGGCGGATCTGATCCTTGCGCGCAATGCCGCCGCACAGAAGGAAACGGGCGTTTCGGTCAAGTATACCTACCTTCCCGATCTGTACAGCGACTACGCGTGGTCGAAGAACTTCGAGCGCATTGCCGTGATGCAGGAGAAGGGAAGCTATGCGGACGTATACTGTAACTTCGGATACGATATGCTCGGCGCATCCCTGCTCGGCTGCTTTGCAAATCTCAAAGCCGAAAGAATAGATAATCACTTCAACTTTGCGGTGAACGAATTCTACGGCGAGGATATCGGGGATGGCGAGGGCTATATGTACGAATACATGGAGTCGCTTGCCTTCGATGAGGATCGCATGTATCTTCTTGCCTCGGATTACTTCATGGATGCCGTGCGCGCGTTCTACTGTATGCCCGTGAACGCCGCGATGCTGGAGGCGATCGGCGGTCTTGACGTTCTCGGCCTCGGCCGTGAAAACACCGCAGAGGATCTCGCGCGTGCCGTAGCAGAGGGCAAATGGACCTACGAAACGCTGCTTCGCTACAGCGCGGTATACGGCGATACGGACGGCGCCTCCGATACGGTCGGACTTGCGCTTTCCGCAGACAGTCTGACCGCCGCGGGTCTGCTTTACACTTCCTCCGTTCGCATCTTCGGCGAGGCGGAGAACGAAGCGCTTTATCTCTTTGCGGATCAGCTGGATAAGCTGATGGGCGGCAAGGGCGTGCTTCTTGAGGAGAGCGGCGTAAAGGCCGTGCGCGATCGCTTCACCGACGGCGGTGCACTCTTCGGCGGTGTCGTTCTTCTCGGAACGCTGGAGGCTACGGCGTATCGCAATATGCAGGACGGCGTTCTGATCCTTCCCGTGCCGGTGCACATGAGCGGCGTGGAATACGCGACGCGCATCCACGATACCGGCCGTGTCGGCGCGATCAGCGCAAAGAGCGATAAGTTCGGCCCTGCCTCCGCATTCTTAAATTATCAGTCCACGCATTCGGGCGCGGTGCTTTCCTCCTATTTTGCGAAGGATCTCACCGTCGGTGCGCTTGCCGAGAGCGAGGCGCTAAAGCTTCTGAATCTCGATATGCTTGCCCTGATGCGCGAAAGCGTCGGCTCGCAGAGCGAGCAGGCGGCAGAAAACACGTATCATCTCCTCGCCTCTCATATCGGAGCGATCTCGCCCGCGGGAGAGATCACGCTCGGCATGCTCCGCTGGCAGGACGTCCTTGCGGCGGAACGGTACGACAGCACCTATGTGCGCTCGTATTACCGCATGCTTCGCGAGGAAAAAACGAGAATTGCGCAAGCGATCTTCTTGAACGGCGCAACCTCTCTTCCGAGATGATTTTTCTGCTATTTTTAAAACAATTATTTGCAAAAAGCCAAGAAAAATGCCGATGGCGGTGAATTTTTCGCCGCCGTCGGCGCAAAAAAGATCCTGCTTTTCAGCAAAACACAAGTAAACAAATATTTGCAAAACAAAAAAGCCTTTTTCTTCGCGGAAAGGGCTTTTTTGCGTTAAGGCGACTGGAGGGCGATGCGGATTCGAGCCGCTTTTTTTGCGGCTTTTTTTGAGAAAAAGCGTTTTTCGTTCGGAAAAATCCCCCGGCTTTCACAGAGTTTTCCACATAAAGCAACATTTTTCTTTTCATTATTGTATATTTATTATTGACTTATTTATATATGTGTGATATAATCTTTTGTGAATGAGCTTTCGCCGCGCGCCCGTAAAGGCACGCGCACGGCGTATCCATATAGAGAATTTTCAAGAAAATCGGAGATGCAAGGCTATGGAAAAGTTTGAAAAAAAGGTTTGGCTCGCAACGCCGACGATGCACGGTGACGAAATGAAATACGTTCTTGAGGCGTATGAGACGAACTGGATGAGCACGGTCGGTGCGAATATCAACGAGGTGGAGCGCATTGCCGCCGAGAAGGCGGAAATGAAATATGCGGTCAGCCTTTCCTGCTGCACGGCGGCTCTGCATCTTTGCGTGAAGCATGCGGGCGAAACGCTCTACGGCAAGCCCCCAATCAGCCACGGTGCGCTGGAGGGCAAGCGCGTTTTCTGCTCGGATATGACCTTTGACGCAACGCTCAATCCCGTGGTGTACGAGGGCGGTATCCCCGTCTTTATCGATACGGAGGCGGCCTCCTGGAATATGGATCCCGTGGCGCTGGAAAAGGCGTTCGAGATGTATCCCGAGGTCAAGCTCGTCGTTTCGGCGGAGCTGTACGGCTTCCCCGGCCGCATGGACGAGATCAAGAGAATTTGCGAGCGGCACGGTGCGCTCCTCATTGAGGACGCGGCGGAGGCGATGGGTGCAACGGTCGGCGGCCGTCAGTGCGGCTCGTTCGGCGATTACAGCGCGATCAGCTATAACGGAAACAAGATCATCACCGGCTCGTCGGGCGGTTGCCTTCTCACGAACGATCTCGAAATGGCAAACAAGGCGAGAAAGTGGTCCACCCAGGCGAGAGAAAACGCGCCCTGGTATCAGCACGAGGAGGTTGGCTACAACTACCGCATGAGCAACGTCATCGCGGGCGTGGTGCGCGGTCAGTATCCGCACCTTGAGGAGCATATCGCGCAGAAGAAGGCGATCTACGAGAGATATCGCGAGGGCTTTAAGGGCCTGCCCGTGGAGATGAACCCCATCACCGAGGGCACCGAGCCGAACTATTGGCTTTCCGCCATGATCATCGCCCCCGAGGCGATGTGCAAGCAGGTCAGGGACGATTCGAAGGCGCTTTATATCTCCGAGCCGGGAAAGACCTGCCCCACGGAAATTCTCGAAACCCTGGCAAAATACAACGCGGAGGGCCGCCCGATCTGGAAGCCCATGCACATGCAGCCGATGTACCGCATGCATGAGTTCATCACCCGCGAGGGAAGCGGCCGTTGCCGCACCAACGCCTATATCGCAGGCGGCTGCGCGGACGTCGGCGCCGATATCTTCGAGCGCGGCCTCTGCCTCCCCAGCGACAACAAAATGACCCCTGAGGAGCAGGATAAGGTCATCGAGATCATCCGCTCTTGCTTTGAGTGATAAAAAGGAGGTATACATATGTACGCAAGATTTTTTAAACGATTTTTTGATTTTTTCCTTTCGCTTATTGCGTTAGTTGTTCTTTCGCCCATTCTCCTTATTTTGACAGTTGTGGGTGCGATCGCTATGGGCGGAAACCCCTTCTTTACGCAGCTTCGCCCCGGTAAAATCGACAAGAAGACCGGAAAGGAAAAGATTTTCAAGCTCGTGAAATTCCGCACGATGAGCAATAAAAAGGACAAAAACGGCAATCTTCTGCCGGATGATCAGCGCCTCAACAAATACGGTCGCATCCTTCGCTCCACCTCGCTGGATGAGCTTCCCGAGCTTTGGAACATTCTCAAAGGCGACATGGCAATCGTCGGTCCGAGACCACAGCTTGTGCGTGATATGGTGTTTATGACCGAAGCGCAAAGAGCGCGACATTCGGTGCGTCCCGGTCTTACGGGACTTGCGCAAGTGAGTGGCAGGAATAATATCACTTGGGAACAAAAGTTCGAGTATGATTTGAAGTACATTAAGGGAATTACCTTCTTTGGCGATGTAAAGATATTATTTCAAACGGTTGTCAAAGTATTCGCTCGAGAGGATACCGTTCGTGAAGGGACATCGAGCGATATTGATTTTGGAGATTGGCTCCTGCAAAACGGAAATATCGAGAAAAACGAATATGACGAGAAACAGAAGGAAGCAAAGGAGCTTTTAAAGGCTTAAAGGAAAATTTGCGCGCAAGTCACTTGAAATCAAAACGGAGATTTGATAATGAAAAACAGTGGGTGGAGATATTATAATCATGCCGCGATACCGACGACACCTCCTCATGAAACACCGGATGTTTCGCCGATAACAAACGGAAGCATCTGGAAAATGGAGGGAACTCCGCTATTGGCAAGGTGGACTACGGATTTTGACTGCGGATATGAAACAAATTGGTGGTATGTGATAAAGGATACCCCTTTCGTTATTTCCGATCTAAAGGCGAAGCGCAGATATGAAATCAACAAGGGAATTAAAAATTTCGAGGTGAAAGAGATCAATCCCAAAGAATGGGCGGAGAGCATCTATGCGGTTGCGATGGCAGCGTATGCCACGTATCCCGAATCGTACAGACCGAATGTGTCACACGATTCATTCGTTTCTGATATTATGAGCTGGGATTTTTATAAGGTGTATGGGGCTTATTCCGTAGAGGATGACTCTTTTTGCGGATATGCTTGTCTTATCAAACCAAAACCGGAAGAAAGAGAAGAAAGTTATATAGACTTCGCTGTTATGAAGGCTATGCCGGATAAGGAGAGGTTGGGCTTAAATGCTGCGATGGTCAACAAAATTTTAGCAGACCATGAGGAGTTTTTGAACAGCGGCGGATATATATGTGATGGGGCAAGAAGCATTCAACATGAGACCGCTTTCCAAGATTATCTTGAGAAGTATTTTGGTTTTAGAAAAGCCTATTGCCATTTGAATATTGTTTATAACCCGAAATATAGCTTCATAATCAAGATCGCCTATAAATGTAGAAAAATACTTAAAAAATTTGACTTTGTTCCTGCTATTAGAATGGCAAATTCCTTGCTGAAGATGGAAGAAATAAACAGGAATGTATAAATAAAAAGATCAAAAAGGAGCAAACAAATGGCTGGATTAGTTTCAATCATCATGCCGTCTTATAACACGAGTCAATTTATTAAAGAAACCATAGAATCGGTATTGGCGCAGTCATACTCGGATTGGGAATTGATTGTTGTAGACGACTGTTCAAAGGACAACACGGATGAGGTCATCAGCCAATATCTTACAGATAAAAGAGTCAGATATATTAAAAACGACATCAACAGTGGTGCCGCTGTTTCCAGAAACCGTGCGCTTCGTGAAGCGAAAGGAAAGTGGATCGCTTTTCTTGACAGCGACGATTTGTGGGAGCCTGAAAAGCTGGAAAAGCAGATTCGGTTTATGGAAGAAAACGGTTATCATTTTTCTTATACAAATTATGCGGAAATCAATGAAGATGGAAAAAGAAACGGTGTAACGGTAACTGGTCCCCGACGAATTACAAAAAGCGGCATGTTTAATTATTGTTGGCCGGGATGCTTGACCGTTATGTACGATGCCGAAACGGTGGGGCTCGTCCAAATAGCTGACATCAAGAAGAATAACGATTATGCTATGTGGTTAAAAGTTTGCAAAAAAGCAAATTGCTACTTGTTAGATGAAGAATTGGCGTTGTATAGAAGAGGTCGCCCGGGGTCTATTAGCAGCCATAGTGTCAAGAAGCTAATTGGTTGGCATTATAAGTTGCACAAAGATGCAGAAGGACAGAATCGTTTAGTTGCTTTATTTAACACTGCGAGAAATCTGTTGTTTGGCTTTTATAAGAAAAAGCGATATGTAAAGAAGAAGGGGTAGATTTATGGGGTTGCAGCCTTATCAAAAACGAACGTGGGCCAATATTGATCTGGATGCAGCAAAGCATAATTACCGGATCATACAAAACCAATTAAACAATGGAACAAAGCTGTGCTGCGTGGTAAAGGCAAACGGTTATGGACACGGAGCAGTGCAATTATCAAAATTGTGTGAAAAGCTTGGGGCGGACTATCTTGCGGTATCGAATATTGAGGAAGCTATCCAGCTCAGAAATAACGGAATACATATCCCAATTTTGATTTTAGGATATACAGATCCGCGGTGCGCTTCGCAGCTTGCCGAATATAATATTACGCAATGTGTATTTTCGTATGATTATGGAAAAGCATTATCTAAAAATGCTGCGGAACGGGCTGTAACGGTTAAGATTCACATAAAACTGGATACAGGTATGGGGCGAATTGGCTTTCGATGCTTAAACGAAGAACTCGATATGGCTGAGCAGGTATGTAAAATGTCGGGCATTGTTTATGAAGGAGTTTTCACACACTTTTCATCTGCTGATGAAGGAGAATCCGGAAGAAAATACACGTTGTCTCAGTTTGATAGTTTTATCTCTGCCATTCGCTATTTAGAAACAAAGGGCATAAAGTTTGCAATCAAACATTGTGCAAACAGTGCGGCAATTTTTGATTATCCGGAGATGCACCTCGATATGGTAAGGGCGGGCGTTGTTCTTTACGGCCTGTTGCCATCCAATATGCTGTGTACTTCCGTTGAACTTAAACAGGTGATGACACTTAGGACCATTATCGACCATATAAAGACGGTTTATAAGGGTGACTGCATAAGCTATGGCAGAGGGTATCAAGCAGATCATGAGATGCGAGTGGCAACGATTCCGATTGGGTATGCGGACGGTCTGTGGAGATCTAATTTTGATAATCACATGGTGGTGGAAGTCGAAGGCAAGCTTGCTCCGATCATTGGTAGAATTTGTATGGACCAGTGTATGATTGATGTGAGTGATATTCCCGCGGCTGCGGTAAACAGTAAGGTTACTGTTTACGGTTCGTCAAAGGATGTATCCATAGATCATATCGCCAATGCCAACGGAACCATTAATTATGAGATCATTTGTACGGTTGGCGAACGTGTGCCCAGAGTATACAAAGAAAACAGTGAAGTAGTTGCTGTAGAAAGTATTGTATAAGGAGATAAAGAAATGGAACGAGATTCGCTTCTTTATAAAGCAAGAAGAAAATGTCAGGTGTTGGCTCATAAATGCATTTCGAATGAAGCCATGTCAAAGTTGTATTTTAAGATCGTGCTTCATAAGAAACTGGATTTGAAGAATCCGCAGTCTTTTAACGAGAAAATCCAGTGGTTAAAGCTGTATTACTATCCGAAGAATCCGTTGGTTGTGAATGGCTCGGATAAATACGCTGTCAGAGAGTATATAACCGAAAAAGGATATGGAAATAAGCTTGTTCCGTTGCACGGCGTGTGGGACAAAGCCGAAGACATTGATTGGGATAAGTTGCCGGATCGGTTTGTTTTAAAATGCAATCACGGATGCGCATACAATATCGTCGTATCCGATAAAAACGAACTGAATAAGGATGAAACAGTTAAGCGATTGAACAATTGGCTTAAGGAAGATTTTGGAGCATTTAACATTGAGATACACTATTCGGCAATCAAGAAACATCTGATCACTTGTGAAGAATTCTTGGGGGACAGCATCACTGACTATAAATTCTTCTGTTTCAACGGTAAGCCTCACTGTATTTACGTATCTACCGATCTTATTCATGACAGACAGGCGCAGATCGGGTTCTTCTATTTAGACGGTAAAAAAATGCCTCTGCATAGAGACGATTATACGGATATTGCAGAGGTTACATTGCCCCCGTTTTACGAGGAGATGAAGGCGGCGGCAGAGATTTTATGTAAGGATTTTCCTTTTGTCCGCGTTGATTTCTTCGTTGCAAATAACACTTGGTATTTTGCAGAATTGACCTTTACTCCAGGCGCGGGCATGATGCCCTTCAATCCGGAAAGATATGATTTAGAGTGGGGCAAGATGTTGGATTTAAGCGATTTAATGTAGAATTGGAGATAAAATATGGTTGCTTTGGTGTTTTGTGGGGATTTGAAATATTGTCCATACATAAACAGATACATTGAAAGACTCAAAAATTCAAACATAGATTACAAGGTGTATTTTTGGAATCGGAGCAAATTCGATTTACAACTTTCGGATCATTACGTCTATTATGATGAAGCTTCAAAACTTACAAACGGAAAACTTCAGAAACTTTTAGATTTTTTTAGATTTCGCAAATGGTTAATCAATGAACTTAAAGCAAACCGACATGAAAAAATTATTGCTCTATCCACTTTGACCGGCGTCCTTTTGGGCAGTTTTCTATACAAAAAGAAAGGGCATTACATTTTCGATATAAGAGATTACAGTTACGAGCATATCAAGCCTTTTTTTGCAATAGAGAAAAAAGTAATTAAAAATAGCGCCTTTACGGCAATATCTTCGGGCGGATTTAAGGATTTTTTGCCAGAGCATGAATATATTATCGCCCATAACTTTAACCGCAATGATATTAAAGAAGTGGCGCAATTTGAGAAAACCGAAGGGGTGATCAACTTTGTTTGGAACGGAGTTGTCAGATATTTTGAGTTTCAGCGCTATTACCTGGATGCTCTTAAAAACGATCCCCGTTTTAATATAATATTTCATGGCGACGGACCGGAATTGGATCTCTACAAAGCGTATTGCTCGGAAAACGGGTTCGCGAATGTTTTATTTACAGGGTCTTATAACAATGCCGATAAAGCGTTGCTGTTAAAAAATGCACACATTCTTAATAATTGCTATGGCTATACTCAGAATGCAGGCAATAAACTGAAATATGCAGTATCTAACCGTTTCTATGATGGAATGATCTATCACATTCCGCAGTTAGTAGAACCGGAAGGATTTAAGCCGGCGTGGGCAAATGCCAGCGGGCTTGGTGTAGCATTCCCTCCGAACGAGGATTTTGCGGAGAAGCTGTATGATTATTATCAAAATATCGAAGGCGAATCGTTCGATAAGGCTTGTAGCAGAGAGCTAGACCATGTGATTGATGAGGATAATAGATATATCGATAAAATCGATGAATTTATAATTCAGTGATTTGAGGTGGAATTTTGAAAGTTTTATTTGTTGGTATGTATCCGGATGAAGTCAATCGTTATAGAAATGTTTTTTTTCAAAATTTGATTTTTGCAATGGCTGATGCTGGAGTTGACTGTACGGTGATATCGCCTGTTCCGGTTACCCGTTATGGGCGTGATGTACGGAAAGTATCGAAAACCAGGATAGATGTTACCCCTAAGGGTGCTAAGGTACAGGTGTATCATCCGCGGTATATTTCTCTGTCTGCTAAAAAAATCGGGTGTGTAAACACAGGAATTTTTACAGAAGCCCTTTTTCAAAGAAGCGCATTTAAATGTGCAAAAAAGATCAAAAAGGAATTTGACGTTGTATACGGGCATTTCTTCCTAAGTGGTGGTTTGACCGCTATAAAAATCGGAAAATACCGCAATATACCTTCTTACGTCGCATATGGCGAATGTAATTATGAGACGGAAATCGTTCATCTTTTCAGAGAATTAAACCAAAGCGATATCGAAGGACTTACCGGAATTGTTGCTGTTTCGACGCATAATGCAAATATATTAAAGGGAAAGAAGGCTTTTGCGGGCATTCCGATGATTATTGCGCCCAATTCGGTTGACATGACTTTATTTTATAAACGAAGTAAGGAAGAGTGCCGCAAGGAGCTGGGTATACCGCAGGATAAATTTATCGTTGGTTTTGTTGGCGGTTTTGTTGATAGAAAGGGCGATAAGCGCTTGTTAGAGGCTGTCAATGGAGTTGATGATGTTTGCGTAGCTTTTGCCGGACGGGGTGACAATCCGCCTTGTGGTGATAAGGTTGTATTTTGCAAAGCGTTGGAACACGATCGGGTGCCGATTTTTCTCAACGCAATAGATGCATTTTGTCTACCGACCTTGAATGAAGGCTCTTGCAACGCTATTGTTGAGGCGGCGGCGTGCGGATTGCCGATTATATCCTCAGATCTTCCGTTCAACGATGATATTCTTACGAACGAGAATTCAATTCGCATCGATCCAAATTCTGTCGATGAGATTCGTGGTGCAATCGTTAAGATCTATTCCGATTTCGAATTTCGAAGCCGCTTGGGTAATGCGGTGTACATGGATTCCAGAGAGTTTGATATTGATGTCCGTGCCAAAAAGATCCTTCGCTTAATAGAGGAAACTTCAGGGAGAGCCAAATGATAGAAAGCAAAAGCGATTTAAGAAGATACCTTCACGAGGATGAGAAGGCATTGTATCCGAATGGATCGACTTGGGTTTTGAAAATGAAAGATCCGATTTTGAAATTTCAAATATTGCTTAGAAAATGCGAATACTACAGAAACTGCAAAAAGGGATATCGCTCTCCACTGTATTTGTTGTATAAATGGAGGTTTAGAGGATTGGCGCTTCGATTGGGCTTTTCAATCCCCGAGAATTGCTTTTCAGAAGGTTTAAGTATTGCACATTATGGGAGCATAATCGTAAATCCCAACGCTCGTATCGGTAAAAAATGTCGGATCCATGTAGGTGTTAACATCGGTGCGAACAAAAATGAGAAGGATGTTCCTACGATCGGAGACAATGTATATATTGGACCCGGAGCAAAAATTTTTGGAAAAATAAACATTGGAAATAATGTAAAAATCGGCGCCAATGCCGTTGTGCTGAAAGATGCTCCGGACAATGCGATACTGGTGGGTATACCTGCAAGAAATATTGCAGAAAAAAAGAAGGGCGAATAAATGGCTAACAGAATAAAAGTTCTTCATATCATTTACGATTTGTCTGTTGCAGGCGCGCAGACGGTCGTAATGAATATCTTAAGAGGTATGAAGGATGACGATAAATATGAAGTGCGGTTGATTGTCAGAGATGCCCCGAATGGGAGCAAAAACGATGCTGACGTCATAGCAGAAAAGCTTCCTGTTGTCTATTGTAATTATAAACCGAGCACAAAAGTTCCAATCGTACGGTCCATAATAAATTGGTTTCGCTGCCAAAGGTTGTTTTATAAAGAAATAAAAAAGTACAAACCGGACATTATTCACACACATTTGACGGGCATATTGCCATTCACGGTTATACCCGAAAAACTCTCAAAAGCCAAGCTTTTTGTTCACACCCTTCATAGCGATCCCTATGCAATTGGAGAACGGTATGTTAAGTGGGCGAAATTTGCTTTTAATAAGTTGCATTTTTATCCTGTTTGCGTTACGGAAAGTCAGGTTGCAAAAGCGAAGGAGCGATATGGTATCTCGGATTTTTCAGTCGTCCACAATGGGATTGATTTGAATCGATATTCTGTGAATGAAAGCAGAGAAAGTATACGGAAGGAAATGGGTATTCCGAACGATGCTTTCGTTATTGGTTTTGTGGGAAGATTAAGCAAGATAAAGAATCTGCCTTTTTTGATTAAGGTTTTTGATAAATACCAAAAGGGAAACGAAAAAGCTTTGTTGATGATTGTGGGAGACGGCGATCAACGGTGCCATTGTGAGCAATTAATCACAGAATGCGGTATAGAGGAAAAGGTGATATTTGTCGGCCAGCGTAATGATGTGGAACGTATGTATAAAGCGATGGACGTTTTTATGCTTACCTCGTTTTATGAATCAAACTCTATTGTGACGGTTGAGGCACAGTGTGCCGGAGTTAGATGTATTGTGGCAGACAGTATCCCGCAGAGTGTGGTTGTTTCTGATCAAGTGAATAGAATCGATTTGGAAGCGCCCATCGAAACTTGGATTTCCGCTATTGACGATCAAATTCCACACGATGAAAAAGCGTGTAGTTTGACAAAATACTCCATTCAAAACGGAATAAATGAATTACGCGATGTTTATGAAAAGAATTTTTAAGGGGGGAATATGAGTCCGGTGTCATTAGAAACGAACCAGAAAGGAAAAAGAATTAGCGTTTCCTTGATGATTATGTATGCATTTTGGCGATTCTTATTAACGTCAACAGTATGGTCTCTATCCGGGCTTGTGTATGTAGCATTTGTTTTTTTAACGATTTCGTTGTGCTACACGGTATATAAGCTGGGAAAAATCTTTGAGTTTTCAATATCTACGGCGATATGTTTACCGTTTATCGTTTATACTATATTTCAGTACGGAATTAATTTGAATTTTGAAGCGGCTTCCTATTGGATGGACTGTCTTCTTCTCATCATTATTGCCGCAAACACGTTTTTTTCACATGCCATCCCCAAAAATCTGCTGATTATATCCGGTTTCATTGTGTCGATAGGGATATTTGTGCAGATGTTTTTTCCGGATTTTTATTATTCTAATGTGGCGAGTATTTTTATCTCTTATGAACAGATAAAGTATTGGGGCAGCGTAATGAATTATGCCGGCTTTACCTATCAGCTTGGGCAAAGCGCGTTCATTTTAATTGTGGCGGAAGGAGCGATACTTTATTTATACAGACAAAAATTAAAGCCATTTTGGACTTTTCCGATAGCGTTGTTTTTTATCGCTTCGATCTTCCTCACAGGCAAGAGAATGCTTTCTGTGATCTCTATTATGGTCCCTTTGGCAGTATACTGCTTTTCGGGAAAGCGTTTGACTAAAATGGTGAAACGATTTTTTATAATTGCACTTGTTATTTTCCTTGGATTGTTTGTTGTGGTATCGAATATTGATTATTTAGCATCAACCAATATCGGTATTTTTACAAGATTTGCAGCTACATTGGAGTTATATAAGCAAGGAGAGTCGATTGCATCCAGTAGAATTTATTTGATCCAAATCGCGCTTGATGCGTTCAAGAGCAATCCTATTTTTGGAATCGGTGCTGGCAATTTCATTTCAAATACTGGTGCGGAAATGGAGGTGCATAATGCATACATCCAAACGCTTTGCGAATCTGGAATTGTGGGCTTCGCGTTCTTAGTGGTAATGCTTTTATATTACCTTTTAAAGACGATCGTTTTACTTTGCAAAGGCAAAGATAAAGGATATTTGCAATTTTCACTTTTTACACAGCTTGTTTTTATCTTAAATGCGTTCACAGAAAACGGAACCAGAAATTTGGAAGAATATATCCTTTATTTCATCGCAATCGGAATTTGCATATATGAGGACATGGAAGTGAAGCGCGCCAACTATCATGGACGAGAGAAAGCGGAGACGAAATGAAAAAGTTTATCATTACAATTGATACGGAAGGCGATAACCTTTGGAGTTGGAAACCCGGCGACACAATTAAGACGGAGAATTCTCTATATCTTGAGCGTTTTCAAAATATGGCAAATGAATTTGGGTTTAAGCCTGTTTGGTTAACAAACTATGAGATGCTGCAGGACCATAGATACATTGACTTTATAAGTAAAGTTGAGCAGGATGGGACGGGTGAACTCGGCATGCATCTTCATGCATGGAGTACCCCTCCCGAATATGATTTACCCAAGGTGCAAAAAGGCCAACCATATTTGATAGAATATCCCGATGACATAATGGAAGAAAAAATAGCCGTTATGACAGAATGCATTTATCAAAAGACGGGAATTCGTCCCGTTTCTCATCGTGCGGGCAGATGGGCAATGAATCCACTGTATTTTGAGTTGCTGGAAAAGTACGGTTATAAAATAGATTGCTCCGTAACGCCTCATATCGACTGGTCGGCATATCCCGGCCAATCATTTGGATCAAAGGGAAGCAACTATAATGCTTGTTCAGAGCAACCGTATAGCATTGGGAATATTACCGAAATACCGTTGACCGTTAGAATTACACATAGCCTAATCATACCCGAAAAGTACAGCGTTAAAAATGTATTAAGAGGTGTTAAGCGAGCTATAAAATCCCAAGCGATTTGGTTAAGGCCGAACGGTAAAAACATAAATGAATTGAAATGGTTATTGCGTTCTGTTTATGAATCAGATGCGGATTATATCATGTTCATGCTTCATTCGTCTGAGTTTATGCCGGGTGGTAGCCCGACATTTAAAACGTGTGAGAGTATAGAAGATTTGTATAGGGATATAAGAATCCTTTTTGAGGCTGCGTCAAAAAAATATGAAGGATGCACTTTGCGCGAATACGGATGCTTACTAAAGGAAGGCGGTTTGCATGAATAAGATAATTATCGTGGGAGGAGACCATCACAACGGTCTTAACCTTGCGAGAATATTTGGCTTAAATGGATATGAGGTCATTTGTTATGTGATTTCCGATTGCAAAAAAAGCTTTATTGAACCATCAAGATTTATTTCACGGTTTAACAAATTTTCCACAGAACGCGAAGCATTTGATTCTATTTTAGAACAATATTCCGACTTGGAAGAAAAAGCATTTATAATTCCGTATTCCGATGGAGCAGCCATGGAATTGGATGATCGTTTGAATGAGTTTAAAGAATCCTTTTACGTGCCCTCTATTCGTTCTACACAAGGCGAAATTTCCAGGTTGATGGATAAGAAGACCCAGTATGAGTGGGCGACTGCACACGGCATAAAAATGGCTGAGTCAATATCCTTGAATCTATGCAACCCACAAGCGCTGCCGTTTTCCTTTCCCGTTATTTTGAAACCGGAAGTCAGTGCGTTGGGGCAAAAGGGTGATATTGTTATTTGTGATGATGAAAAAAATTATCATGAAGCAATAGAAGATTTCAAAACGAAAGGCTATGCGAGCGTTGTAGTTCAGCCGTATTTAACGATCGACTATGAAATTGATGTCTTTGGTTGCATTTGCAAGAATACGAATTATATTACTTTGTTTCCAACCAAAACTATTCGTCAGTGGCCGCTACAAAAGGGTACTAACTGTTTTTCCCAAACCATTATTGAGGAGAGCGTTGTTGATAAATGCAAACAAATCGTTCTCAAACTGAAGGAAGTGGGATTTGACGGTTTATATGATGCTGAACTTTTGGTAATTAATGATGAAATTTTGCTTAATGAATTCAATTTCCGCAATTCGGGTGATGACTATATGGTGTTGAGTCAGAATTATTTTTATCCGTTGGTTTGGGTTGAGGACATATTGGGAAGAGAGAATCCGTATTCGCTTCCGGTCAATCCAATGACAGATAATTATTCTATGACTTTTTTCAACGACTATCAGCACGTAAGATTTAAGCGTTTGCAATTTTCTCGCTGGATAAAGGATGTAAAAAGAACGTCGGATTTTGCGTTGTGGTATAAAAAAGATCTGAAACCCGTTTTCAGATTTTATTGGAATGGTTTTCGGGATAAGCTTCGGCGCTTAATTCATAAATAGAATAGATCAACATTATAAGAGGCAAAACAAGGAGTCAAGATGAAAAATGTATCAATAATGACATGGTATAAATATACAAACTATGGTTCTGCTCTTCAAAGCGCGGCTTTGTATAAAACCGTAGCGGATTTAGGGTGCCATGTCGATATGGTTTCTTATACAACATCGCCCGATAAATATCGACAGGAGAAATGTTTTTCTCCCCTGAGTGCTTCTTATAAGTTTATAAAACAGAAAATTTCCAATCAAGGATATTTTTCAAAAGAGCGTGAAGCTTTGTTTAAGGAATTTTTGCGTAGCAGAATCTCCGAAACATCGTTATGTGAGAACTATTCGGATTTATATCAACTAAATGATAAATATGACGCTTTTATATGTGGCTCTGATCAAGTTTGGTCGTTAACAAATAGTTTCGATGATAAATATTTTTTGTCTTTTGCGGATCAGAGCAAGCTCAAGATCAGTTATGCTCCCAGTTTTGGTTTGACTGATGTTCGGATCTCGGAAATGGGGGACATGATCAAGCGCTTGCTCGAGCGCTTTGATTACTTATCGGTCAGAGAATCGGCCGGAAAGGAAATTATCAAGAAATTGATCGGTAAAGAAGCGCAATTGGTGTTAGATCCGACATTGCTCTTAACTCCCGAAGAGTGGGATGTGTACGCCAATGTTCGAGATGAATTGATTTCAGAAAAATATATAATATGTTATTTTTTGGGAGACAGTAAGGAATATATAAAAAACGTTCAGAAAGTTTCGCGTGATCTGAAGATTCCATACTACATTATCCCTACGTTCAAAAAGGATACCAAAAATCCCCATCGAGTCCCATTTGAGGTTGGACCGACGGAATTTGTTTCATTGATAAAAAACGCAGAGTATATTTGTACGGACTCGTTTCATGGGCTTGCATTTTCTATCAATTACAAAAAGCCCTTCACGATTTATAAGAGATTCAAGGCAAAGGATAAGTATAATCAAAATAGCAGAATAGAAAGCTTGTTGGATTTGTTGCGTCTGAATGAGAGGCTATCGGAAGATGCATATTTGCATCCCACCGATTATTCATATGCAGATGTGAAGCTTCGTGAACAGCGCAATCTATCAATCGAGTATTTGAATAATGCTATATCCGATCATAGCAAGCAGGGAAGCTATAAGAGAATTAGACTGTCGCAAGAAATGTGCACGGGTTGCGGGGCCTGTGCCAATATATGCGGAACGCATGCTATAACGGTTGATTTAAACAAGAATGGGTTTTATCACTACGAGATTGATGGAAGTAAGTGTATAGATTGTGGTTTGTGCAATAGTGTCTGTCCGGTGAAAACAGTTCCGCTTAAAAACATTCGCGATGCGCAGGGGCTGTATGCATTTAAGCACAATTCAAAAGATGTGCTGAAAAAATCATCTTCGGGCGGGGCTTCACATGCAATTGCGGAGTTTATGCTCTATAAAGGATATAATGTTTGCGGTGTAACATATAATCCTGATAAAAATACGGCAAGCCACCTTGTAATTGATGATGCAAAGGATTTGCATAAGATACAAGGCTCAAAGTATCTTCAAAGCGAATGCGAAGGCGCAGTTGAAAAACTGATATCAGAAGGAAAGCAATTTGTGTTTTTTGGAACACCTTGTCAGGTCGCCGGGCTTGATTCGCTATTAAAGAAGAAGCAGTATAGAGAAAACGCTCTTCTGGTAGAACTTGTGTGTCACGGTGTGCAAAGCAAATTGGTTTGGGATAAATATCTGTCAGAAATTACCAAGGAAAACGGTTTTTCTGAAAAAATTGAGTGTATTTTCAGAAATAAGGAATATCCGTGGCATCAGAAGACAATGACCTTAATTTCAGGAGAAAAACAATACTCTGCCAAAGAATCGGAAGATAATTTTTATGCGTTTTTTAAATACCCGGTAGTATATATGCCAACTTGTTACGAATGTCAATTCAGAAAAAAATCTTCCGCAGATATACGAATTGGGGATTTTTGGGGAAGTGAATTTGCAGATGATGATTCTGGCGTTTCTTTGGTTGTAGCTGTTACGGACAGAGGAAAACGTATAATAGGTGAGTTGGATTCAGCGGATATTCGTTCATATGCCGTCCAAAAGTATTTTGAAATTCAAACTACGGACAATCCGCAAAAGAATATTTTTTATAATACGGTTTTAAACGAATTAAGGGATGAATCAACAACTTTAACTGAAATTAGGAAAAAATATTGCACTTATTATGATAAAAAAACGCGGTATTATAAATGTGTCCATGCTTTGAAAAGAATTGTAAAAAAAGGGAACGGGTGAGACGGATTAAGCAATGAGTTAACCCAACCGTGCGGCTTTTTTCATTGTTTTAGATAAACAGTGGGTGTGCAACAGACAGCGATCTAATCATATGTGATCAAAGTGTTCCGATAGCGAGTTGGAAATGTTCGTTTCGGTCCGGTTTCGGTTCGATTGGCCACTGCTCTTCCCTCAGGCTTCCAAAAAGTGTGTAGCAAGGAGTGTCATTTAAATAATAAAACGTTAAGCAGTTATAAAATGCGGACGATGTAAAATAGAAAGGGGGTAGTGGGTTCGTAGTCGAAAATGATGAAAGACCCATACAATTGGATGAATAATAGCAGACAGCGCAGGGCCGGGATAATACTATCATATCTTGCCTTGGGTGCAAATATAGCAATCTCCATTGTATATACCCCTTTTCTTTTGAAAATGCTGGGGCAAAGTGATTATGGAAATTATCAATATGTTTCGTCGACAGTGAGCTATTTGACATTGTTAACATGCGGCTTTGGCGGGGCTTATTTGCGTTTTTCGGCACCATATCGAAGAAATAATGATCAAGAAGGTATTGCTAAAATTAATGGTCTTTTCTTGTCTCTTTTTCTTATAATGGGTTCGATAGCTCTTGTTCTTGGCGCATTTATGACCTGGCAGTCGGATTTTATTTTGGGCGGTAAGCTGACTACCGAAGAACTTGCAACAAGCAAGATATTGATGGCGATTTTGGTAATAAATATTTTTTCCACATTTCCCATAAGCATTTTTAATTCCTACGTTATTGCACAAGAAAAATTTATATTTCAAAAGGGTTTAGCTGTCTTTAGAGCTTTTTTCTCTCCTGCGATTTGCGTACTTGTGCTATTGCATGGTGGTAAGTCTATTGGAATTGCTTGGGCAACGCTATGTGTTTCTGTTGTAAATGATTTAATAACAGTTGTATACTGTTTGGCTAAACTTAAAATAAAAGTTAAAATATCTAAGGATATTTGGCCGAAGGCAAAGGAAGTTTTTGCTTTTTCATCATTTCTCCTTCTCAGTATGATTGTTGATTTGGTTAACTGGTCGGTCGACAAAATTTTGTTAGGAAAGCTTTGTGGTACAGCGGTCGTTGCTGTGTATACGGTTGGTGCGACTATCAATGGATATTATAAATCAATCGGTGAGAATATATCGAATGTATATGTGCCAGTGGTTTACCAGATTATCGGAGAAAAAGACGAGAATGAAAAGGCGACACAATTATTAACAAGTTTGGGAAGAATACAGAGTATTCTTTTGTTTTTAATAGTTACCGGATTCATAGTGTTTGGGCAATCGTTCATTTTTCTTTGGGTCGGGCCTGATTATGCAGATTGTTATGCCATTATTCTTTTGCTTATGATTCCTGTAACGGTTCCTGAAATTCAAAAAATTGGTCTGGAAATACAAAGAGCGAAAAATAAGCATAAGTTTCGTTCGATTTTATACGCGATCATTGCGGGAGTTAATATAATGATCAGCATTCCTTTAAGCAGTGCTTATGGTGCAATCGGCGCGGCTATCGGAACGGCAATTACGGTTACGATAGGCAACGGATTTATCATGAATATATACTATCATAGAGCAATAAAACTAAATATGATACATTTTTGGAAAGAGATCCTCAAGTTGCTTCCGGCTGCTGCAATACCATGTATCATCGGTGTAAGTATTATGCATTTTGTGAATTGTTCAAATTGGATCACTTTGATTTTGGGGATTATAGTATACGTAGCAATATACGCTGTATGCATATTGTTCTTGGGCATTAATGGGAACGAAAGAAAAAAACTTTTTGAATATGTAAAAAAACGGAGAGTGTAAAGCAAACCATATTCTTTAGATACAAATGAAAATAAATTCAATAAAAACGGTTCAGTAAAAATAAGTAGCGATGATGAACGTTTGTAAAGAACATTTCATTTGTGTGGCGAATAGGGTATAGCTTTTGATGCAAGAAAAATGAACGAATGGATTACTGCTTGTTGCTCGGCAGGACCGCTCCTTTTCGTTGAGGGGCGATGTATTGGGATCGGGTTCGCAGATAAAATGCATCATTGGCTTAGGCATCGCATCGATTTGTATATAGAATCTAGCGGATAAAAATACCATTATTATAGACCGATAGGAGAAGTAATATGAAAACAGTCATGCTTGTTTTTGGCACGCGTCCTGAGGCGATCAAGATGTGCCCGCTCGTGAACGAGCTGAAATCCAGAAAAAACATTAAGACCGTGGTCTGCGTGACCGGACAGCATCGCCAGATGCTGGACATGGTGTTGGATACCTTCAAGGTGGTTCCGGATTACGACTTGTCCATTATGAAGGCAGGGCAGACGCTGTTCGATATTACGACCAATATTCTGAATCGCATCGGTGCTGTGCTGGACGAGGTGAAGCCCGACGTGGTTTTGGTTCACGGCGATACCTCCACCACGTTCGTGACGGCTTTGGCTTGCTTCTATAAGCAGATCGCGGTCGGCCACGTGGAGGCGGGACTTCGTACCTATAATATTTACAGCCCTTATCCCGAGGAATTCAACCGTCAGGCAGTTGGCATCGTATCTAAATACAATTTCTCTCCCACGGAGCTTTCAAAGGAAAATCTTCTGCGCGAGGGCAAGGATCCCGCTTCGATTTACGTAACGGGAAATACCGCCATCGATGCCTTGAAAACCACCGTGCGCGAGGAGTACACGCATCCCGAGCTGGAATGGGCCAAGGATAGCCGCTTGATCATGATCACGGCACACCGCAGAGAAAATCTCGGCGAGCCGATGCACAATATGTTCCGCGCGATTCGCCGCGTGATGGAGGAGCATCCCAACGTAAAGGCGATCTATCCCATCCATATGAATCCCGTTGTGCGTAAGGCGGCAGATGAGGAGCTTGGCGATTGTGATCGCGTTCATATCATCGAACCCTTGGAGGTTCTTGATTTCCATAACTTCCTGGCAAGAAGCTTCATGATCTTGACGGACAGCGGCGGAATTCAGGAGGAGGCTCCCTCTCTCGGCAAGCCCGTTCTGGTTATGAGAGATACCACCGAGCGCCCCGAGGGCATCAAGGCGGGAACGCTGAAGCTCGTTGGAACGGACGAGCAGGTGATCTATGAAAACTTCAAGCTGCTCCTTGAAAGCAAGGAGGCTTACGATGCAATGGCAAAGGCAAGCAACCCCTATGGCGATGGCTTTGCCTGCAAGAGAATTGCGGATATTATTGAACAAAGATGATAGGGGTACTATTATATGTTATTTCAAAACATTGATTTGAAAAATAAAGAAATTCTTGTCACCGGCGCGGCCGGTTTTATTGGCTCCAACCTTGTGATGGAGCTGCTTCGTACCGTACCGGGAATCAGCATTGTCGGGTTGGATAACTTGAACGACTATTACGACGTTTCCATCAAGGAATACCGTCTTTCCGAGATTGAAAAGCTTTCTGCCGCGCATCCCGACTGCACGTGGGAATTCGTAAAAGGAAATCTTGCTGACCGTGTGCTGATTGATGGTTTGTTTGAAAAACATCGTTTTTCCATCGTTGTTAATCTCGCAGCGCAAGCGGGCGTGCGTTATTCGATCACCAATCCGGATGTATATATAGAGAGTAATCTGATCGGCTTTTATAATATTCTGGAAGCATGCCGCGCGACAATGAAAACGGAGCATCCGGTTGAACATTTAGTATATGCTTCCTCTTCTTCCGTATACGGAACAAATAAGAAGATTCCGTATTCGACCGATGATAAGGTTGATAATCCGGTTTCTCTTTATGCGGCGACTAAAAAATCCAATGAATTGATGGCGCATGCCTACTCCAAGCTTTATAATATTCCTTCCACGGGCTTGCGTTTCTTTACGGTTTACGGACCGGCCGGCCGCCCCGATATGGCTTACTTCGGATTTACAAACAAGTTATTGAGGGGTGAGACGATTGAGATTTTCAATTACGGAAATTGTAAACGAGACTTTACATATGTGGACGATATTGTGGAAGGCGTGAAGCGCGTTATGCAAAAAGCGCCCGAAAAAAAGAACGGAGAGGATGGCTTGCCATTGCCTCCGTATGCGATTTATAATATCGGAAACAACAGTCCGGAAAATCTATTGGACTTTGTGACGATTTTGCAGGAAGAGCTGATTCGTGCGAAGGTTTTGCCTGAGGACTATGATTTTGAGGCACATAAGAAGCTTGTCCCCATGCAAGCCGGCGACGTGCCGATCACATATGCAGATACTTCTGCCTTAGAGCGCGATTTCGGCTTTAAGCCGGCGACCTCTTTACGCATGGGCCTTAGGAAGTTTGCAGAGTGGTATTATGCATTTTATCAAGATAAACAGTAATTTTAGTATATATGAAGATGTTGCAGATGTTATAGAAAAAGTTTATTCAAGAGACTTATATTTCGGAGACTGATAGGAGGAATATTTATGACGGCATACGAAGCATTCGAGAATATTTATAGAAAAGAACCGCAGTATACCGCTTTTACCCCATACCGAGTTTGTCCCATAGGTGCGCATTCCGACCATCAACTCGGAAAGATTACCGGCTTTGCCATCAATAAGGGAATTCATATTGCATATGGGCCTAAGGAAAATGGTGTTATTGAGATACAGTCGCTTCAATTTGAAAAAAGAGCACAATGGCATGTGGAAGCGACTCCAAAAACCAAAGAAAACGATTGGGCGGATCATTTGCGCGGTGCTACCATAGCGCTCTATAAGCGCTATCCGCTTCGCAGAGGTCTTTGCGCTGTTTTGGACGGAGAACTTCCAATAGGAGGCCTCTCTTCCTCGGCTGCGGTGATTCTTACGTATTTGTCCGCGTTGTGCAAAATGAATGGGATCGAACTCACGCCGAGCGAGTTGATTACGATTTCTAAGGAAGCGGAGAATAAGTACGTTGGCGTATCCTGCGGAAAGCTTGACCAAAGCTGTGAGGTGTATTGCAAAAAAGATCATCTTTTGTATATGGATCTAAGGGATGACAGTTATGAATTGATTCCGCAATCTGCACAGATGAAGCCGTATAAATTTGCCGTGTTCTTCAGTGGTCTCGAAAGAAGTCTGGCGGGGTCGGCATTTAATATGCGCGTGGATGAGTGCCGCAGTGCTGCATATGCGCTGAAAGCCTATGCGGGGATGGAATACGGTAAATTTGAAGAAACCAATCTTCGCGACGTTCCGATAGAGGTTTTTCATCAATACAAGGATCGCTTGCCTGACAGCTGGCGTAAACGCGCAGAGCATTGGTATACGGAATTCGATCGTGTTCAAAGAGGAGCGGAGGCGTGGCGAAGGGGAGATATTGAAGCCTACGGTAGGCTTTCCTTCGAAAGCGGATATAGCTCTATTCACAATTGGGAGACCGGCTCCCCCGAGCTTATCAAGCTCTATGAGATCATGGTAAAGACCCGGGGTATTTACGGCGGTCGCTTTTCCGGTGCGGGATTCAAGGGATGCTGCCTTGGAATTATTGATCCTGCCTATGAAGCCGATATTATTGAAACTGTAACAAGAGAATATTTAAAAGCCTTCCCACATCTGGAAGGAAAATATTCCGTGCATATTTGTGAAAGCGCAGATGGAGTGAAGTTATGAAATGTTTGATTTTGGCGGCAGGATATGCTACGAGACTGTATCCTTTAACGGAGAATTTCCCCAAACCCCTCTTAAAAGTTGGAGAAAAAACGATCCTTGATTGGCTGATTGATGATATTGATACGGCCAAGGTTGTTGATGAATATGTGGTGATTTCCAATCATAAATATGCGCATCATTTTGAGGATTGGGCCAAGAGCAAGCAACAGAAAATCACAGTAGTAGATGACGGGACAGATACCAATGATACTCGTCTCGGTGCGGTAAAAGATATTCAGTTTTCAATTGATACGCTTGGCTTGGATGACGATATGTTGGTGATTGCCGGTGATAACGTTTTGGATTTCAGCTTGGCAAAATTTATCGGATACGCAATGAAAAAAAACGCCTCATGCGTCATGCGTTACTATGAACCCGAAGAAAAGAAACTCCTGAAAAGCGGTGTGGTTACTGTAGATGATTCTGATAAAATATTGGAAATGACGGAAAAATCTCCAACGCCTGCTACGCATTGGTGTTGCCCTCCCTTTTATTATTACACAAATCGAGATGCTAAACTTGTGCAAGAGGGCATAGAGAGCGGATGCGGAACGGATGCACCAGGCAGCTATATCGCTTGGCTGTGTACTAAAACAACTGTTTATGCAATGGAAATGCCAGGAAAACGCTATGATATCGGAAACATTGAAAGTTATGAAAAGGTAAAATCCGAGTACAAAGGAATTACATATTAAGGAGACCTCGAATGTTCAACACCTTAACTGTCATTGGAAAGAAATTCAGGCTTGCGGGAGAGATCTATTCCTACAATGCCATTACCATGGGGAACATCAACGCGACCTACAAGGTCACGTACATGCGCGAGGATGGCACTCTGAAGTCCTATCTTTTCCAGCGCGTGAATACGCGCGTATTCAAGAGCCCGGTGAAGATCATGGAGAATATTGACCGCGTGACCACCTTTATCCGCGAGAAATATCCGGATCAGGTTGCCTTGCATTTTCATCATACCGACGAGGGGCTGAACTATTTCGTGCAGGACGGCGAGTCCTTCTGGCGCGTGGTGAATTACGTGGAGAGCGTGACCTTCAACGCGTCGGACGATCTTGCGGTCATCGAAGCGACGGGCAAGGCGTTCGGTAACTTCCAGATGCAGCTTTCGGACTTTGACGGAGCGCTTCTGCATGAAACGATTCCGGATTTCCATAACACGAAAAAGAGACTCGACACTCTGTTTGCGCACGTAAAGGAGGATGCCTACGGGCGCGTGCACGAGGTGGAGGCCGAGGTGAAATATATTGAAGAGAGCCGCGTGCTCGCCTCGGAGCTTTCGGTGCTTTTTGCCGAGGATAAGCTTCCCAAGCGCGTAACGCATAATGACACCAAGTGCAATAACGTTCTCTTTGACCGCAAGACCAAGGAGCCCCTGGTGGTGATCGACTTGGATACCATTATGCCCGGCATGTCGATGTACGATTTTGCGGACGCGGTGCGCTTCATTGCGAATACCGCAGTGGAGGACGAGGCGGACGTATCCAAGGTGTTCTTCGACACCGCGAAGTTCCGCGCGTTTACAAAGGGCTTTATCGGCGCAACGAAGGGCGCTCTTGAGAACATCGAGATCGCGAGCCTTGTAAAGGCGACCTTCGCCATCACGATCGAGCTTGCCTCGAGATTCCTCGACGACTATATTACGGGCGATAAATACTTTAAGTGCGTGTACCCGAAGCACAATCTTGTGCGCACGCGCTGCCAGCTGGCACTTGCCAAGGATATTCAGCGCAAGTGGGAGGAGCTGGAATGGATCGTGCGTGACGTGATTGAAAAGCAACTTGCGGAGTAAAAAAGACAATGAAAAAATTCGAGGGCATTTTGATATGCTCGGATCTGGACGGCACGCTTTTGCGTGCCAACAAATCTGTTTCTGCCGAAAATTTAGAAGCGATCCGCTACTTTCAAAGAGAGGGCGGACGCTTCACTTTTATAACCGGGCGCGTGCCCGAGGCGGCGCGCGGGATCTACGAGACCGTTCGCCCGAATGCGGCGATCGGCTGCTTTAACGGCGGCGGCGTTTACGATTACGAGACCGATACGTTTTTGCATTTTACCGCGCTTGCCGAGGAGTATCTCACGCTCGTTTCGCTCGTGGATACCGAGATGCCCGAAATGGGCATCCAGGTGAACGTGGCGCGGCGCGTGTATTTTAATAAGGATAACGAGGCGATGCGCCGCTTCCGCGCCGTGACGGGGCTTCCGAATATCACCTGTCATTATACCGAGGTGAAGGAGCCCGTGGCGAAGGTGATCTTTCTGCACATGGAGGATAGCGAGCTTTCGAAGCTTGAAGCGCTTATCACAACGCATCCGCTCGCCGAAAAATTTGATTTTATCCGCTCGGAGAAAACGATCTTTGAGGTCCTGCCGAAGGGCGTTTCGAAGGGAACGCTGCTTCTGCGCCTTGCCGATATTTACGGCATCGATCCGAAGAAAACGATCGCCGTCGGTGACTATGATAACGACGTATCGATGCTTTCTGCGGCGGGGCTTGGAATTGCGGTGGAGAACGCCTCCGAGAAGGCGAAGCGCGCCGCAGATACGGTCACCGTTTCCAACGAGGCGCATGCCATTGCGAAAATTATTTCCGATCTGGATGCGGGGCGCATTCGCTTGGATGAAAAAATGGAGGGCTTATGATAGAAACGCTGATTTTTGAGGATGAAATACAGGTATATTTCGATCGCGTGCGCACGCTTTCGGCAGACGAGCATTACCTGCTTTTCGTGGACGGACAAGCGGTGCAGAGGAGCACGAAAACGCACTTCACCGTAAAAGGCCTTGCGCCCGAAACCGAATATTCGCTTTCGGTTTTTCTTTGTGCGGGCGAGGAAAAGACGGCCGTGGGAGAGGCGACGGCGAAAACGCTCCCGATGCCGCGCCGCCTTTCGGTATTGGATTTTGGCGCGGTGGGTGACGGAAAAACGCTGAATACGAAGGCCTTGCAGAGCGCCTTGGATGCCGCCGGCAAGGGTGACTGCGTGTATATCCCCGAGGGCGTATTTCTGACGGGCGGTCTTTTCGTGCATTCGGATACCTATATCTATATTGAAAAGGGCGGCGTTTTGCAGGGAACGGCGGATTTTCGCGACTATCTTCCCAAGGTGAAGAGCCGCTTTGAGGGCATCGAGCAGATGTGCTATCGGTCGCTTTTGAATCTCGGTACGCTCGATCACGCGGCAGGCTATAACTGCGAGAACGTGATTTTGCGCGGCGAGGGTAAGATCGTTGGCGGCGGTGCGGCGCTTTGCGACGGCATTATTGCCGAGGAAATGGTGCAGATGAAGGACTATATGGACTCTCTCGGAGAGTCTATCAAGGAATGCGAAACGGCGTGGACGATTCCCGGCCGTGCGCGCGGCCGCCTGATCCAGATGGCGAATTGCCGCCATATCGTGATCTCGGGGCTCTATCTTGCCGACGGTCCGAGCTGGAACGTGCATTTCATTTATTCCAAGGAGATCATCACGAGCGGATGCTATATTTATTCCGGCTCCGTGCATAACGGTGACGGCTGGGATCCCGATTCCTCGGAGGATTGCGTTCTCTTTGATACTCGCTTTGAAACCGGTGACGATTGCGTTGCCATCAAGTCGGGAAAAAATCCGGAGGGCAATATTATAGGCCGTCCCACGAGGAATATCCGCGTGTTCGATTGCTCCGCGGTAAGCGGCCATTCGATCGCGATCGGCAGCGAAATGAGCGGCGGCGTGGAGAACGTTGCGATCTGGGATTGCGATATGAAAAACGCGGCGTGGGGCATTCATATCAAGTCGGCGGAGAAGCGCGGCGGATATATTAGAAACGTGCGCGTGTACGATACCGATGCGGCCATGGTGCGCATCGTCGGCACGGTGGGATATAACAATGACGGCGTGGCCGCGCCCTCGTTTGCGCGCCTTTCCGACTTCTATTTTGAAAACATGACGCTTGCGGGCGAGAGCTTTTTCGTGCATTGGAGCACGGGCGAGCGGCTGAAGAATGATATCAATGCGATCTACGTGGAGGGCTTGGATAAGGACGGCTGCGAGATTGAGAACGTGACCTTTAAGAACATCCGCATGCCTCGCCTATCGGGCGGCGCGGCACAGCAGATCCTCGTGAAAAAAGCGAAGGGCGTTTCCCTCGTCGATATTTCGGCAGAATAAGGAGATTTTTATGTTTCAGGATATGCTCGGCAAAAGCCGTATGAAGATCAATTTCCATACCCATACCACGGTTTCGGACGGAAAGAACACGCCCGAGGAGGCCGCCGCCCTTTATAAAGCGGCAGGCTATGACGCGATCGCGCTGACTGATCACTATATTTTCTCGGAAGGGGGAAGCCACGCGGGTCTGCGCTTGCTTTCGGGCGCGGAGTACGATACCAATCTCTGCTACGGCAGAGAGGGCGTGTACCATATTCTTGCCCTCGGCTGTGCGCGCGATCCCGAGATCGGCAGAGAAGAAAAGCTCCCGGCGGAGGCGTTCGTGGAAAGAATTCTCGCCGCAGGCGGCACGCCTGTGCTGGCGCATCCCGCATGGTCGTTAAATCAGCCCGAGATCGCCCTTCTTTTGAAGGACGTTGCGCTCACGGAGATCTATAACAGCGTTTCGGATGCGGGAGAGTCCTCGCGCCCCTATTCGGGGTGCTTTGCCGACCTTGTCGCTTGCCTCGGCAAGCCGATGCTCCTCTTGGCGACCGACGATACGCATTATTATGCAGGGGACGATGAAACGAAGTGCGCCGTCATGGTCGAATGCGCCGCGGATGCAACCGAGGCCGAAATTCTTGCCGCCGTGAAGGCAGGAAAATTTTATGCAACGCAGGGGCCTGAGGTGCATATCGCCGTGGAGGGGGACGAGATCGTCGTTCGCTCCTCGCCCGTGTCCCGCATCAGCCTGTTTACCAACGTCGCGTGGGCGGAGGGCTACTGTGTAAGAGGCGAAGGCCTCACCGAGCATCGGCATAAAATCACGCCCAGAGAAAAATTCGTCCGCGCCGAGGTGACGGACGAAAACGGAAAGGTCGCGTATACGAACTATATTGTTTTGAAATAATTCAGAAATAAAAAAGAGCACGGAGAACCCCCGAGGCGCGATGCCTCGAAGTCTTCCGTGCTTTGTTTTTTGCAGGTGCTAAGCCTGCTTTTTTTATTTCTTTTTCTCAAATTCGATCAGGGTATTTACCACGCTGTAGATCCGATCTCTTTCAGCGGGCGGCAGGGCGGAAATGGCTTCCGTGATCTCGGACGACTTTACGTGATAGCCGGTGGAAAGCACGTCGGCAAGCAACAGGTCTGCCGACACCTCAAGCACGTTGGCGATCGTGATGAAGGTTTCGAGCTTCGGCACCTTTTCGCCGCGCTCGATCATGCCCGTGTAGGTAACGCTCAGCCCGGTTTTCTCGGCAAAGTCCTCTTGGCGCCAGCCCTTGGCTTCTCTGTATTTTCTGATCCTTTTTCCGATGGATGATGTATTCATGCATATCTCCGTTCTATACTTTTCAAAAACAGAAGTTTCTGTTCTTAACTAATAGTATAGATACATTTGACGGACGAATACAGAATATATTTGGATTATATCATAACCAATAGTTGCTATTTTGGGAAAAATATGCTACAATGAAGAAAAAACGCGGTTCATATAGGCGCAGTGAAAAAGCGTGCATACCGCAAGGGAGTGATACGATGCAGGTCGAACCGATATACAGAGTGGTGCTTTTCGGGCACCGCGATTTTGACGGGCATGAGATGCTGGACGAGCGGCTTTGCGCATTGCTGAAAAAACTGCTGAAAACACAGCCGTTTTTGGAGATCTATATCGGTCGCAACGGGGAATTTGACCGATACGCCGCGTCCGCGGTAAAACGGATGCGGCATATACTCGGCGAGGAAAGGATCGCGCTTTATTGCGTGCTTCCATATCCTTGTAAGGATATGGAATACTACGAGAGATACTATGATGGGGTGATCGTTCCCACCTATAAAAAGCGCCCGCATCCTAAGAGTGCGATCGAAAAAAGAAATCGCTTTATGGCAGAGCGGGCAGATCTCGTCGTCTGCTACGTGGAGAGGGAAGAGGGCGGTGCATATGCCGCCGTTCGATATGCACAACAGTGCGGCAAGAGCGTCGTAAATCTTTCCAAAAACGAATAATTGCATATTTATCTGCATAATCTGCATAAATATACATTTATTCCAAAAAAGATAGACAAAGCCGAAAGCGGCGTTTTTATATAAATGGTGCAAACTGCCGAAAATAAAGAAATTTTAAAAAAACTCTTGCATATTTATTCGATTGGTGGTAAAATAGCATCATCAAAATAAAAGCGGCCGCGTGCCGCGCACGAACATTGGAGGATTTTACAATGGATAAGAAGAACATCAAAAAGGTAGTGCTTGCGTACTCGGGCGGTCTTGACACCTCGATCATCATTCCGTGGCTCAAGGAAAACTACAACAACTGCGAGGTTGTTGCCGTATCGGGTAACGTTGGCCAGGCAGACGAGCTGGAGGGCCTTGAGGAGAAGGCTCTGAAGACCGGTGCATCCAAGCTTTACATCGAGGATCTCACCGAGGAATTCGTTGACGATTATATCATCCCCACCGTAAAGGCGGGCGCTATGTACGAGGAATACCTTCCCGGTACCTCCTTCGCACGTCCCATCATCGCAAAGAGAATCGTTGAGATCGCTCTTGCCGAGGGCGCGGACGCGATCTGCCACGGCTGCACGGGTAAGGGTAACGACCAGGTTCGCTTTGAGCTTGCTATCAAGGCGTTCGCTCCCGATATGCCCATCATCGCTCCCTGGCGCGAGTGGGATATCAAGTCCCGCGAGGAGGAGATCGACTATGCGGAGGCACACAACGTTCCGCTGAAGATCAACCGCGAGACCAACTATTCCAAAGATAAAAACTTATGGCATCTTTCCCATGAGGGACTGGAACTGGAAGATACGGGGATCGAGCCGGATTATGACAAACCGGGATTCCTGGAGATGAGCGTTTCTCCGTTTAAGGCGCCGGATGAGCCGACTTATGTCACCCTCGATTTTGAGCAGGGCGTTCCGGTTGCGTTAGACGGCGAGAAGATGAGCGCAAAGAACATCATCTTAAAGCTGAACGAGCTTGGTGGAGCAAATGGCATCGGTATCATCGACATCGTGGAGAACCGTCTGGTCGGCATGAAGTGCCGCGGCGTTTATGAGACCCCGGGAGGAACGAACCTTTACCGTGCGCATGAAGCATTAGAGAGCATCTGCCTCGATAAATATACACTTCACGAGAAACAGAAACTTTCCATTACCTTTGCTGAGGTCGTTTATAACGGACAGTGGTTCACTCCGCTCCGTGAAGCTCTTTCCGCTTTTGTTGATAAGACCCAGGAAAAAGTTACAGGAATAGTAAAACTGAAATTATACAAAGGCAATATTATCAAAGCCGGTGTATGGAGTGATTACTCTCTGTACAGCGAAGAGATCGCCACCTTCGGCGAGAGCGATTATGACCAGAAGGATTCCGCAGGATTCATTAACCTGTTTGGCCTTCCGATCAAAGTGCAGGCTATGGTTGACGCAAAGAACCAGAAATAATGTGAAAAGGAGACAGGGGACGGTTCTCTGTCTCCTTTAAAAGAGGTATTTCTATGGCTAAGATGTGGGCCGGTGTCACTTCCGGTGAAACAGCGAAGATCGCGGATGATTTCAACTCCTCGATTTCGTTTGACAGTAAAATGTATAAGCAGGATATTGCAGGCAGCATGGCTCATGCTGCCATGCTTGGTAGTAAAGGGA
>JAZQTA010000045.1:0-30452 GCA_045630385.1 Eubacteriales bacterium
TGTGATGCGTTTCTTTGTTGATCTTCAGAATAACGCCTCCAACCCGTCTGCCATCCAAAACGATGCGGTAGGTCTCGCTATCGGGCGAGTCAATACAACGCTCGATCGTTTTTCGGGATATGATTTCGCCGTCACCATCAATATGGCTGTCACGCTCGCCGAATTCCGTCATCGCGCCGTGCTTGAACGCCCATTGATTGTCAAGGATAAATTGCTCGCGGTCATCTGCCGTAAGCGGAACAAGAGTAACCTTTGTGTTTTTCATAAAATACCTCCGAAAATAAAAATAGAGCCCAGGCTATTGCGAAACAATAACCGAGGCTCACCCCGACACCTAATCCGGCATTACGGTACTACGGTACACAGCCTCCGGTGACGTATTAAAATTGTACCGATTTGACCGCAAAAAGCGGTCAAAATCGGTGATTTTGAATACTGCTGATAATATGGATACAATGCAAAACTGTTACAAAAAGCGTTACATACTATGACATTTATCTTTTTAGTTAAGTGCCTTTCTTTTTGCGTTTTTGCTTTGTACATTCGGGGCAGCTGCTCGTGTTTCCTCGAGTGTATACTTTTGCTTGCCATTCTCGCCCACATTCACATAACCACCAAATGTTTTTGTTTGATCCACAAGATACCATATTGGGAGTAAGATATCCGTTTTTAGTAGGGTGCCATTCGAGAGCGATAAATCAAGGCTTTTGAATAAAAAAACAAGAACTATAACTTCGGTACTTATCGTATCAAAATTATAGTCTTTATTTGGTCGGAGTGACAGGACTTGAACCTGCGGCATCGTGCTCCCAAAGCACGCGCGCTACCAACTGCGCCACACCCCGAAACGATTTTTATTAAATTTTGATTTACAAAGCGGAGTCTAACCGCGCGCCCCGTCGGGCTGAACGCGCCGTCGCATAATCGTTGATTGTCGGGCTAAAGCCCTTCGCCAACTCATTGCTTTGGGCTGATCACTTCGTTAAAACAGTTATCAACTGTTTTAACTCGATCACTAGTAATAATATATTATACCAAAAACGATTCGAAAAGTCAACACCGAAAACGAAAAATGCCGCTTTTTATAATGGCAAATACTCAAAGTGAAATTTCTTAGACTAAATACCAAAGATTTTCATAATGAGAGCAAAATCGGCCGAATATAAAAATGTAAAGAATTGCCTTGCCATTTTCTTTACTCTATGATATAATGAATAAAGAAAAAACAACCTTTCCCGAAGGGAGAAAGAAAATGGATAAAAAATTCGTCTTTGACACGCCGCGCTCCGAGGGAGTGAAAAACGCGATCGCACGCGCAAGGCAGCTTTGCGAGCTGGAATGGACGCCGGCGAGAGAATGCATCGTGAACGATAATGCGCAATGGGGCTTTCTCGTTCCCGCGCGTTCGGGAAGAGAACAGCGCTTTCCGTTGAAATACAACGGAGTGCCCTATTCCTCCACGCGCGTTCTGGATAAATTCGTGGGGCACGATATCTCGCCCTCCACCTTTGTGAGCGCAACCGAGAATCCGATCTCCATCGTTTATACGCGTGAACTCTCGGATGTGAGCGATCCCGCTTATAATCCTCGCATTTCGAACGTGCATTTTGCTTATGGCGTGGTTTGCAACTCGCTTGCATCCTATGCGATGGATCTCCCTCTCGACTATTCCACCAGAGAATGGGGCGAGGTGCCCGAGCTTTATCGCGTGGCAGAAAATTCGATCGACGATATTGCCCTCGCGGATACGATGGTAACTTATAATAAGGAGCTTGGTTGTACCGGCGGCCACCTGTCGGTGATCACGGATATTTTAAGAGACGGCGAGGGCCGCGTACAACGCGTGGAGATCACCGAGGGATGGGAGCCCACCCAACGTGCCCGTTGGGATAGCCGCGAGACCTTTGAAGCGCGTATGCTGTATAGCGGCGGCAATCATCTTGTGTTCCGCCATAAAAACGTCGACAGCATCCGTCCGCCGATGGAGCTGAAGCACGCTCCCACCGATCTGATGCTCGATCTCGGCGCGTTTTCCGCATATAAGGAAGGCGATAGCGTGCAGCTTCATATTGCCGCCGCGGCAGATGCCCTTGTGATCGAGAATGAGAGCGGCGCGTGCAAGCGTATCGAAGCGAAGGATTTTAAAACGGTCGAGATAGACGGCGTGACCTACACGGTCTATGAGGAAAAGCTTCCCGCCGCGCATTACCGCGCGTATCTTGAAAATGCGGGGCAGAGAAGCGAGAGCGTTCTCTTCTCGGTCATCCGTGCGCCGAAGCCGCGCCTTCTTCGTGCGGATGGAAGTGCGCTTTCGCGCGTTGCCTTCACGCCGGTGGATCCCGAGGGCGCCCCCCTCACGGAAAGCTCCGCTTGCCTTTATAAAAAGGGAACCGAAAAGCTTTTGAAGGTCGCGCCTTACGCGCTTTCTTATAACGGAAAGCTCTATTCCGCGTACGGCGCCGTTCGAAAAGAGGAAGGCAGGCTCTTTATGTATCCCACCGCCCCCATGACGGACGAAAAGGGAAATCCCGCCCCGCGTTTCGAGATCGGCGCGCCCGTCGCGCTGTACCATGCCGCCATAGAGGAGAGCGAGCCGCTCACGGTGGATTTCTCGGGTTGCCTTGCAGGCGAGGCGTATTCGCTTTGCCCGAAGGAAGAAGCCGCCGTCACCTTTGATCAGCGCCTCTTCTCCGATGCGGAGAGGAAAACGGGGCGCACCCCTTGGAAGGCCACCCCCTCACGCTATAACCGCTTTGTCGGACTTTCCGTCGTTTATAAAAATGAATACGGCCGCGTTACATCAGATCCGTATTTTCTGATCGTGCTTTAAATAAAAAAATCCGATATGAAGCAGGCTTCATATCTGATTTTTCTTATAATTGCAAATAATTATTTGCAATATGTAACTTCTATAGGCTTTCCGGTCTGGGAGGATTCGATCGCCGCCACGCAAACCGCAACGGTATCTGCACCCTCGCGGCAGGTAACCGTAACGGGCTTATCGTTCAGAATGATATCCACGAATTCCTCAAGCTCTGCCGCGGTGTTATGGCTGCCGAGCGCAACGGGGATCTGAATGCCGTTAGCATAAAGATGGCCGCTGCCGAGGATCTTTTCGCGCTTTTCAAAATCAAACTCGCCAAGATAGAGCGTGAGGTGTCTGTCCCCTGCGGACATGATGATCGTGCCCTTCGTTCCGTAGAGCAGGGTGCGGATACCCGTGCCGGGGCTCATGCATCCGATCGAAACGAACACACGGCCGACAACGTCGTTCGGGAACTTCATCAGCGAGCACATCGTATCGTCACAGGGGCCGTATTCCGGGCCGAGGAGCTTGTGGTTGCCGTAAGCGAAAACCTCGGTGGGGTTGCCCGCAAACCAGCGCAGAAGATCCACGGAGTGGCATGCGCCGCCCGTGAAGCCGTGGCGCGGATATTCGTAGCTGTTTCTCCAGTGAATGGGCATGGTGCTGTAATTGTGAGAGTATTCGGATTCTATGTAAACGAGATCACCGATCACGCCCTCGTCCACGATCTGCTTTGCCTTCACGAAGGAGGGTGTCTTGCGGCAGACCTGGCCGATCATCAGCTTCGCCTCGGTCTCGCGGTCGGCATCCAGCATCCTCTGGCAGTCCTCCAGCGTCAGCGCAAGGGGCTTTTCGCAGAGCACGTGCTTGCCTGCATGAAGGAAGTCCGAAACTACCTGCGCGTGCAGATGGTCGGGTACGCAAACGATGGCAATGTCAATATCATCCTTGTCAAGAAGCTCGTGATAATCGGTGCAGTAGGGAACGTCGTAGAGTGCGGAGCGATCCTTGGCCCATTCCTCGTTGACCTCGCAAATGTAAGCAAGCTCGGTCTTATTGTTGGCGATTACAGATCTTGAGTGCGAGTTTCCGATTCCCTCAAGGCTAACGCCGATCACGGCAACGCGAAGTTTTTTTCCCATGGTAAATCTCCTTTGTGTTTCGTATTGATGCGATCGCTTTGAAACAGAGATGCTTCAAATGCTCATCATTTGTATTATATTTCAATTTTTCCGTTTTTTCAATGCATTATTTTATCGTTTGCTTGCACAATCCTTTTACTGCTTGGTGATATCCTGTATCCAGATGCCGCTTTTGATCATCACCGTGCCGATGATGCACTTTCCGAGATCCATAAGATGTGTAACGAGATAAACGGCTATAATGGATGCGCCGAGCCACGTCATTGCGTATCCGACGGTGACGACGAGACCGCAGATATAAAAGCTGTCGAAAAGGAAGGTCAGAAGCGTGCGGCCGCCCGAGCGCACGGTGTAATAGCAAAAATGCGCGTAGCCCGTCAGCGGCATGCAAAGCCCGATGATGCGGATAAATGCAGTTGCCAGCATATCCACCTCGGCGTCGGTTTTATAAAACGTAGGGAAGATCGGGGCGGTCAGCACCATGACGGCGCCGATCACGATGCAAACGAAAACGCCGAACACCGCCATTTTACGGAAGGTATCCACCGCGCCGTCCGTATCCGATGCGCCGAGCCGCTGGCCGACGAGGATGCCGATCGCCGTGCCGAGCGCGGCAAAGAAGATCGAGAAAACGGTGTAGATCGTCTGGCTGATGCTGTTCGCGCTCATCACGCCGTAGCCGTGCGTGGAATAGCATTGCGCGAGCAGGGAAAGTCCGAGTGCCCAAAGGATCTCGTTGGTCATGAGCGGCAAGGTTTTCTTAAAAATGGAGAAAAAGAGTGCTTTCGGAATGTGGATCGAGCGGTAAAGCCCCTTGGCATAAGGCCGCTTTTCCGCGTTTTTGTGCGCGTAAAGGATAACGATCAGCGCCTCCGCATATCGCGAGATCACGGTTGCGATCGCCGCACCCGCCGCGCCGAGCATCGGAGCGCCGAAATGGCCGAAGATCAAAACGTAGTTGAGCCCTAAATTGATAAATACGGCGGCCATGCTTGCTGCCATGGGGGCAACGGTGTTGCCCGTTTCGCGGAGCGTGCCGCAGTAGGATTGCGAGAGCGCAAAGGGGAGAAAGCCGATCAGAAGGATCAGAAGATATTGCTTTCCGATCCGCAGGCTTTCCGCAATGGCGGCGGGATCGCCCTCGCCCGTAAGATAGATCGAAACCAGCGGCTCGGGGAAGAGCAGAAACGCGGCCGCGCCAAGCGCGCAAACGAGCAGTGAGCCGAGGATTTTGAAGCGGAAGGAATAGCGCAGGCTCTCCATATCCCGCTTGCCGAAAAATTGCGCGGCAAATATGCCCGCACCCGAAACAAGGCCGAAAACGGCAAGATTGAAGATCGTAATCAGCTGGTTTGCGATCGAAACGCCGGTCATCGCCTCCGTGCCAAGCTGGCCGACCATCAAGTTGTCAAGAAGGTTCACGAAATTCGTGATTCCGACCTGCACCATCACGGGCACGGCAATGGCGAGCATACGGCGGTAAAACGCGCGATCTCCTATGTATTTTTTTGCAATAGCTTGCATAGCACCTCCGAAAAATCATTTTCTTATATCATTTTAGCACAGGGAGAGAAAGAAAGCAAGGGGGCGAAGCTTTTTCGCTGTGAAAAATCCTCACAGCGCTTGTTGACTTTTTCACTTCCTTTTTTTATGGATGTATGATAAAATAAACACGTGCAAGGCGTAAACCGCTTGACATTTCTTGCGTTTGCGATTATAATGTTCTTGAATGAATCTAAAGGAGCTTCTTTATGAAAATCGTTTATCTCAGAAATCAGCAAACTCTGCAGTACGCCGCAGAGGAGCTTGCGAAATATTGGGAAATGATGAGCGATATCCGCCCGGACGTTGTCTTTTCCGAAACGGTGGATACGGATGCGATCAACCTCGGTCTGCTTTCGGATCTCGGCCGCCCTGAAAATGACGTGCAGGATGCCGTCCTGGAGGACGTTCTGGACGTGTCGGTTGCGGAGGGCAAGGGCTTCGTTGCGGGAAGCAATCCCCGAAGCGTTCTGATGGGCGTGTATCGCTTCCTTCGCTTTGCGGGCTGCCGCTTCATCCGTCCCGGCAAGGGCGGTGAAATCGTCCCGAAGGCGGAGCTTTCCTCGCTTACCTTCACCTACCGTAAGAAAGCGGATCACATCTTCCGCGGTGAATGCTCCGAGGGCGCGATCGGCTACGAGCACCTGCGCGACACCGTGTATTGGATGCCCAAGGTCGGCTTCAATATGTTTATGATCGAGGGACTCGTGCCCTATTTCTATATGCATAAATGGTATGCGCACGTTTCCAACCTTCGCCTCGGCGGTCACGGCGAGATCACCGATTATGCCTTTCTTGAGGGCGAGATCGCAAAGCTTGAAAAGGATATGCAAAAGCTCGGCCTGCAGTTCCATAACATCGGTCACGGCTGGATGTTCGAGCCGCTGGGCGTGCATATGGGGCCGCCGCAGTACGAGGCCGCCGCATTGAAGGAGGAGGATAAGAAGCACCTCGCGCTCGTCAAGGGTGTCAGAGACCGCTTTGGAAACGATACCTTCTACACCAACTTCTGCTATTCGAATCCCGAAACGAGAAAGCTCCTCGTTTCCTTCTGGGTGGACTATCTGCAGAAAAAGCCTTACGTGGAGTTTCCGCACATTTGGCTCGCCGATGCGCTGAACAACCATTGCGAGTGTGAGGAGTGCCAAAAGAAGGAGCCCTCGGATTGGTACGTGATCCTTCTGAACGAGATCGACGAGGCGCTCACCGCGATCGGCAACACCGCAAAGCTCGTCTTTATTCTGTATACGGATACCCTTCGTCCGCCCGTAACCGAAAGACTCAAGCATCCCGAGCGCTTCATTCTTCTTTCCGCCCGTGCGATCAACTATAATAAGGGCTATGAGAAGGTGGAATACGATGGCGAGATCCCGCCCTACGTGCGCAATCAATTTCCCTCGCCGCTTGCCCCCGCGCTGACCGACCTTTGGCGTGAGCAGTGGAAGGAGGCCTTCGGCGTGCGCATTCCCGTCTGCGTATACGAATACCGCTTCTATACCTTCCATTATAATGATCTCGGTCACATGAAGCTTGCCAAGGATATGCACCGCGACGTGCTTCGCATGAAGATGATGGGCTTTGACGGTGATATGTCCGACCAAACGCCCAGAGCCTTCTTCCCGACGGCGCTTCCCATGTCCGTCCTTGGCGAAACCCTCTTTGATGAGGAGCTGGATTACGATGCGTTCGCACAGGATCACCTCTATCATACCTACGGTGAGGATTATCTTGCCGCGTGCAAATATCTTGAAAAGATCACCGAGATCATCGATCCCGTCACGATGAACGTGGATTATAAGGTCGCAGGCATCGAGGAGGCGGGCATCGGCAGCGAGTCGGACGGCAAGGGTAAGCCCTGGCAGAATAATCCGACTTATGCCGCCGAGCTTGAAAAGATCCCCTCCGTTTTGGAAGAGATCCGCCCCTATATCGAGAAGAACGAATTCGTCGGTCATGAAACGCACAGAAAATCCTGGATGTATCTGCGCCATCACACCTTCATCGTGGAAAACGTTGCAAGGATCTATCACGAGGGCGCTCTCGGAAACATCGAAAAGGCAAGAGAACTGTACCTCGCCTTTATGGACGAGCTTTCCGCCCGCGAAATGGAGATCCACGAGGCGTTTGACCTGTTTCTTTTCGACCGTTATCATCGCAATAAGTTAGGCATCCCTCGCCTCCCCTATTTTAATTAAGCGGTGTATTTTGGCATAAATCACCGTTTCCTCCCTTGGCGTAGATTTCTACGCCTTGCGGTCGTACTCTTTGCGAGCATCACCGCATTTGCGGTGGCGCGATGCGCTATGCCGAACAATGGTTCGGCGCTCGCAGAGCAATTGGCGCTCGCGCACTTGCAAGCAAGCTTGCAGATGCTCTTCGCTTAATTATCAGCCGATGATTTCTGCTCAAAATCCCCTCGCTTACTTATGAAAATAGTGTATTGCGGCATAAATCACCGTTTCCTCCCTTGGCGTAGGCTCGTATTGGGTTTCTATTTTGCCTAATAACGCGGCTTTGCCGCTCATAGTATTCGCGGAGCGAATTCATAGTATTTGGTATAGCCAAATTCATAGTGCTTGCGAAGCAAGCTCATAACTCTTTAAAGCTTGCCGTGCTTCTCACGCGTGCACTGCGTTGCAGTGGCACTTCGTTGCCTTTATTTAAAAGAAAAATGCATTTTCCGCGCGGAAAATCCATTTTTTCTTTTTCTTATTGACTTTTTTATTAAAGTATGATAAAATCTTTTATATTCATTTTTTGTTAAAAAGGAAAGGAAAAGATCATGAAAATAACAATGATGATTTTGGCCATTCTCGCGTACATGGGAATGATGCTTTACATCGGTATTCGTTGCTCGAAGAAGAATAAGTCATCGGACGATTTCTATCTCGGCGGCAGAAAGCTCGGCCCGTTCGTTACGGCGATGAGCGCGGAGGCATCGGATATGTCCTCCTGGCTTTTGATGGGACTTCCCGGCGTTGCTCTGATCTCGGGCGTTATCAATCCGGGCGGCTTTGCCGAGGCGGTTTGGACGGCAGTTGGCCTTGCAATCGGTACGTACGTGAACTGGTTGATCGTTGCAAAGCCCATCCGTGTTTACACGGAAAAAACCAATTCCGCAACGCTTCCCGATTTCTTCTCCGCTCGCTTTGGCGATAAGAAGGGAATTTTAACAGCGGCGGCCGCTATCTTTATCGTAGTGTTCTTCGTTCCGTACACGGCATCGGGCTTCTCTGCGATCGGTAAGCTCTTCAACACGCTGTTCGGTGTGGATTATGTGACGGTTATGATCATCGGCGCGATCGTCGTGATCGCGTACACTGTTGCGGGTGGCTTCCTTGCCGCATCGCAGACGGACTTTGTGCAGTCCATCATTATGACCTTTGCGCTGTTCGTGATCATTTGCTTCGGCCTTGAAAACGCAGGCGGTCTTGCTCCCATTAAGGAAAACATCCTTGCAATCGAGGGCATCGGTAGCCTCGGTCAGTATTTCTCCCTGACGGGTACGGATGGCTCGTACGGCTTCCTTCCCATCGTTTCCACTCTCGCGTGGGGACTTGGTTACTTCGGTATGCCTCATATTCTCCTCCGCTTCATGGCGATCGAGAATAAGGATCAGCTCAAGCTTTCCCGCCGCGTGGCCTCCGTTTGGGTTGTGATCTCCATGGCAATTGCAATCTTCATCGGCGTGATCGGTTTGAACTTCATTCTCTCCGAGGGCTGGATCAACCTTTCCGGTGAAACGGTCAAGGGCTTTGACGCAGAGCGTATCGTCATTTATTTTGCTAAGGACGGCATTGCAAATCTCGATAGCTTCGCCGCTATCATTGCAGGTCTGATCCTTTCCGGTATCCTTGCTTCCACGATGTCCACGGCGGATTCTCAGCTTCTTGCGGCCTCCTCCTCGGTTTCCGAGAATATCGTAAAGCGCTTCTTCTGGAAGGGCATGAGCGATAAGTCGCAGATGTGGCTTGCCCGTCTCTCCGTTATCGTTATCTCCGTTATCGCGATCTTCCTTGCTCTGAATCCCAATGCATCGATCTTCAAGATCGTATCCTTCGCATGGGCAGGCTTCGGTGCGGCGTTCGGTCCCGTTATCCTTTGCGCTCTCTTCTGGAGACGCACCAATAAGTGGGGCGCGCTTGCAGGCATGATCAGCGGTACTGCGGTGGTATTCATTTGGAAGTTCGTTGTTCGCACGCTTGCGGCAGGCACGGTTCTTGATATCTACGAGCTTCTTCCCGCATTCCTCGTGAGCCTTGCGGCGATCGTGATCGTATCGCTTCTGACGGCTGAGCCCGAGAAGGAGATCACCGATGCGTTCGATGCGGTAAAGGCGATCTGCAAGGAAAAGGATGCCGCTCCCGCAGTAAAAGAGAATGCATAAGATCGGTCTTTGCGATCCGTAAAATGACGGTCGTAAAATCGAAAATGAAATAAAAAGTAAACAAAAGTAGGAGAGGATGCCAAAAAGCATCCTCGCCTGTTTTTATAAAAATTTGCCTTTAAACAATTATAACTGCGCCATTGCGTATTAAAAATTACGCCTCGGGATTTTTTGAAATGTGCTTCAGATATGCGTTGATAAAGCCGTCGATATCGCCGTCCATCACCGCATCAATGTTGCCGTTCTCGAAGCCCGTGCGGGTGTCCTTCGCGAGCGTGTAGGGCATAAATACGTAGCTGCGGATTTGGCTGCCCCACTCGATGTTCACCTTGTTGCCCTGGATGTCCTCGATGCGGTCGAGCTTCTCGCGGAGCTTGATCTCCATGAGCTTTGCCTTCAGCATCTTCATCGCCGTTTCCTTGTTCTGGAGCTGGCTTCTTTCAGTCTGGCAGCCGACTACGATGCCCGTAGGCTTATGGAGAATACGGATCGCAGAGTCGGTCTTGTTGATGTGCTGGCCGCCCGCGCCGCTGGAGCGGTGCGCGGTCACCTCAATATCCTCGTCGCGGATGGTGATGTTGTCGTCATCGTTGAATTCGGGCATGACCTCCACGGAGGCAAACGATGTGTGGCGTCTTCCCGAGGAGTCAAAGGGAGGAACGCGTACGAGACGGTGCACACCGTTTTCGCTCTTCAGATAGCCGTAAGCGTTGATGCCCTCCACCATAATGGTAGCGGATTTGAGGCCGGCCTCGTCGCCGTCCAGCCAATCCACGAGCTTCACGTTGAAGCCGCTCTTCTCGCCCCATCTCGTATACATGCGGTAGAGCATGGATGCCCAGTGCTGCGCCTCCGTTCCGCCCGCACCGGGATGGAAGGAAACGATGGCGTTATTCCTGTCGTAAGGACCGCAAAGAAGCACCTCGATGCGCTTTTTCTCTGCCTCGGTCTCGATAAATTCGGTCTCGCGGAGAACCTCGTCCACAGAGCTTTCGTCATTTTCCTCCATGGCCATCTCGCAAAGCATCAGAGTATCCTCAAGCTTCGTAAGCAGCTCCTCGTAGCTTTCCACCTTATCCTTCAGCTGCTTGATCTCCTGGAGCTTTTTGGAGGATTTCTCCGCATCGTTCCAGAAGTTTTCCACCATGGTTTCTCTTTCAAGCTCGGTGGCTCTCTCCTTTGCCTCCTCAATGCGAAGCTGGCTTCCAAGCTCGGAGAGCGTGTCCTGCATGTCAAGAAGCCTTCTCTTGGCTTCATCCAGTGCTAAAATCATATAGATCCTCCTGCAAAATTCGTGCGCACCCTCGCCCCTTTTGGCTGTTTTTTCTTCAAAATCGGGGTGCAATATTTTTCCAATCATAAATTATAGCATATTTTAAGAAAAAAGTAAATAGTTTTTCGAAAAAGTCAGAAAATATCTTGACACCGCTTTTCGCTTTATGGTAAAATAGACCGAAGAAATGTAAAAAAGAAAGGAAAGCCCCATGAAAGTAACGAAGGATACTCTGATTGGCGATGTTCTGGATTTCAACGTAGAGACTGCAAAGTTTTTCTTTGAGATCGGTATGCATTGCCTTGGTTGCCCCCACTCCAGAGGTGAGTCGATCGCCGATGCTTGTCAGGTGCACGGCACGGATGCCGATGCGCTGGTAGCAAAGCTTAACGCATTTTTGGGTGAGTAAAAAATGAAAAAGCCCGCCTTGGATGCCCGCCTTCGGGCGGCGGCGGCGTATGTGAGGCAGGATGCCGTGTTTGCCGACGTTGGAACGGATCACGCATATCTGCCTCTTTTTCTTCTTGCCGAGGGGCGCATTCGCCGCGCCGTGCTTTCGGATATCAACGAAGGGCCTCTGGCGAGAGCAAGAGAGCATGCCGCCACCTATCCTTATCTTGATAAGCTTTCTTTTCATTTAACGAACGGTCTTGAGGGGCTCTCGGAGCAGGGGATCACGGACGTTGCCGTTTGCGGCATGGGCGGCGAGCTGATCGCCGATATCCTTTCCCGAGCGCCATTTGTAAAGAATCCCGAAATTCGCTTGATCCTGCAGCCGATGTCCCGCCCCGCAAGGCTTCGCGCCTATCTTGCGGCCGAGGGCTTTTCGATCCTTTCGGAAACCTACGTCTCCGCGGCGGGGAAGCATTACGCCTGTATGCACGCGGCGTTTTCGGGCAAGCCCTATGCGCTTTCTCCCTTTGAGGAGGAATTCGGGCAGGACCCCGACGTCGGGAGCGAAGCCTTTCTGAATTATCTTTTCGCAAAGGAGCGCGCCCTCGCGCTCGCCGTGCGCGGCATGGTAAGCGGCGGCAGTGAAGCGAAGGAGGAGAAGGCGCTTCTTTCGGAAATCGAAGACTTCAAAAAGAAACGTGGATTGGAGCATGCACTATGACGGTACATGAGCTTTATAAAAAACTTGTCCAGCGTCTGCCGGATTCTCTTTCCGAGCCTTGGGATAACGATGGACTCATGGTCTCGGCGGACACGGATGCGCCCGTGCGCCGCGTGCTTCTTGCACTTGACGTGACGGAAAACGCGGTGGATTTTGCGATCGAAAACCGATTTGATCTGATCCTTTCGCACCATCCCTTGATCTTCCGCCCTCTCTCGGCGGTAACAGAGGATACCCCTGTCGGCCGTAAGGTCGTTAAGCTGATAAAAAACGGGATCTCCGTCATTTCCTTCCATACCCGCGCCGACCGCGTGGACGGCGGTGTGAACGACGTGCTTGCCGATCTTTTAGAGCTCACCGAGATCGAGCCGCTCTCGGAGGACGGTATGGGAAGAGTCGGATATCTTGAGGAGCCGATGACGCTTGAGGAGTTTTGCGATCGCGTGAAGGAGCAGCTTGGTGCGCCCATCCTTTCGGTAGCGGACGGAGGAAACCTCGTCCACAAGGTCGCTCTGCTTGGCGGAGAGGGAAAGGATTACGTGAAGGCCGCGCTCGCCTCCGAGGCGGATACCTATATTTCCGGAAGCCTCGGCTATCATACTTTAGAGGATGCCCCCGAGCTTGGTATCAATTTTATTGAGGGCGGTCATTATTATACCGAGGCGGCGGTTCTTGGCTTCTTTGAGGAGCTGCTTTCCCTCATTGATCCCTCGATCACTCTGCACGTTCTTCCGTCGAACAATGCGCGCTTCATGTAAGAAAATCGCGGGGAATTGCGCACTCTGCCTATTGGGTGGCATGATCCTCGCCTTCGGGCTTTGCCACGTGCATTCCGTTTCGGGTGTCACCGAGGGCGGCATCCTCGGCCTTTCGCTTTGGCTTGATAAAACCCTTGGCCTTTCGCCCGCCGTCGGCGCATTCGTCTTAAATCTTTTGTGTTATCTTTTCGGGCTTCGCACGCTTGGAATTTCCTTTATCGGTTATTCCGCCGTCGCGGGCGGTAGCTTCTCGCTCTTCTATTTCCTTTTCGATCTTCTTCCTAAGATCCTCTCGCCCCTTTCGGCGCTTCCGCTTCTTGCGGCGGTGGTAGGCGCAGGCTTCGTCGGTGTCGGCGTGGGACTTTGCGTGATCGCGGGCGGCGCTCCGAGCGGAGACGATGCCTTGGCAATGAGCCTTTGTGCAAAAACGAAAAAGGATATCCGTATCTTCTATCTTCTTTCGGATCTTTTCGTTTTGGCTCTTTCCTTAACCTATATTCCCGTAAAAAGCATTTTTTATTCGCTCGTCACCGTGATTTTGTCGGGGCAGATCATCGGTTGGATCGAAAAGGCTTATAAAACTTTTAAAAAAATGTAAATAACGATTTGCAAAACAAGGTAAAAATAATGAAAATCAGTGAAAATGCAAAAAAAGCAATCTACATAGGAACGATATGCTCCTTCGCGTATTTTGCGGTCTATATCACGAGAAACGCGCTTTCTGCCGCCACGCCGCAAATGCTTGCCGCGGGATACACGGAGGCCTATATCGGGAGCGTTTCCTCTCTCTTCTTCGTCTTCTATGCGTTCGGTCAGCTGATCAACGGCTTGATCGGAGACCGTATGAAAGCCAAGTGGATGATCAGCGGCGGTCTTCTGTTTGCCGCCGTGGCAAACGGCCTTTTCCCCTATCTCGGAAAAATGCCGAATCTCGCTCTGATCGTCTTTGCCATGTCGGGCTTCTTCCTCGCTATGATCTATGCGCCGATGGTGAAGGTCACCGCGGAGAACACCGAGCCGATCCACGCCGTGCGATGCAGCCTCGGTCATACCTTCGCATCCTTCTTCGGCTCTCCCGTTGCGGGCCTTCTCGCTACCTTCTGCATCTGGCAGAACGTGTTCGTTGTGAGCAGTGCTTCCATGGTGATCATGGCGGTGATCGTCGTTGCCGTCTTTGTCTACATGGAGCGCGTCGGCATGGTGCGCTACGGTCAGTATACGCGCCCCGCGCCCTCCGAAAAAGAAGCCTCGGAAGCGAAGCTATCCGCCCGTTTCGGAGCAACCGTGAAGCAACTTTATAGATTGCAGATCGTCAAGTTCTCCTTGGTGTCCATTCTCACGGGTATCGTGCGTACCTCGGTCGTTTTCTGGCTTCCCACCTATATCGTGCAGTACCTCTCCTATTCCGAAACGCAGGGAACGACGATCTTCACCGTGTGCAGTCTCGTTATGTCGCTCACGACCTTTATTGCCATTTTCGTCTACGGTCGCCTCCATCGCGATATGAATAAAACCGTCCTCGTTATGTTCGTTGCCTCGGCGGTGTTCTTTCTTCTCACCTACCTTGTGGCGCAGCCGATCCTCAACGTATCCTTCCTCGTGCTTGCCATCATGGCGGCAAACGGCGCGGCCACCATCCTCTGGAGCTGCTACTGTCCGAGCCTGCGCGATACGGGACTTGTTTCGTCCGTCACGGGCTATCTCGATTTCCTTTCCTATATGGCCGCCGCGATCGCCAATATCATCTTTGCCAACGCCGTCACCGCGATCGGCTGGGGCAATCTCCTTCTCGTTTGGCTCGCTCTCTCCATCGTCGGCGTCTTCATCGGCTTGCCGTTCAAGAAGAAAGCGGAAAGCGCCGAATGATTCACTACATAATAAATAAAGAGGGTAGCTCAAGTTGCAAAACTTGAGCTACCCCCTAATGCGTTAAGGGGATAGGGGGATCCCACGCGAAAATTTTCGTTCTTCGAGGCGTGAGGTCTCTCCTGCGGGCTCGGTCCCTCGCGGCTCTGGCGTTATTAACGCCATTCACTACCGCTCGGCCGCTTCGCTACGTACAGAAGTACGTCGAGCCTCGAAAACGGAGATACTCTTTGCACACAAAAGCGCTATCGCGCTCGGCACAACGTGCCTTGATGCGACTTTGTCGCAACGTGTGCAGAGCAATCAGCGAAATTGCACTGATGAGCAAGCTCCTCGATGCAATTTGCTTGATTATAGAAAATGACTCAAATTAGATGGAGAAATTCGCAGAATTTCCACCTTATATACCATATTTCTTAGCTCATTTACTGTTTTTGAAGTTTTTTCGTTATGTTTTTGCTCATTTTCGATTGCGCCCAAATGCGCCATCCCCTTTTAAAAGATTATTTATACCCGAACAAAGAATTATATTATTTATTCATATCCAGAACGGCGATGTTACCGTCCGCATCGTAGTACCAATATCTGCCGCCCTCCACGGCCGTCTGCGCATCGTAGTAGTAATAGCGCGGTGCTCTTTCGAAGGAGAAATTGGTGGTGGCAATGAGGATCAGATCCCAATCGGCCGCCGAGCCCTTGTAGTAAACGGAAAGCGAGTCGCATCCCGAGAAGGCAAGCTCCTCGATAAAGACAAGGCTTTTAGGAAGAACGATGCTTGAAAGACCTTTGCAGCCCATAAACGCCCAGTCGCCAATGATACGCACGGAATTGGGAACGGTGATGCTCGTAAGGCCTTCGCAATCCTTGAAGGCTCTTTCTCCGATCACGGCGACGGAATCGGGGATCGCGATTTCGGAAAGCGCTTGGCATCCCTCGAGGGCGCCGTATGCGAGGATCTTCGTTGCGGGGTGAATCTCGTAGTCCTCCGCCTCCTGGCTCGTCACTCCAATCATAATTTGGTAAGGATTCTTCGCGTCACCCACGTAAACGCCGCCGCCGTATTCCGTATAAAGCGAGGTATTGCAGTCCCCAAAGGCGTTAAAGCTGATCTTGGGAGTGCCCTTGACGGTAACGGAGGCAAGCGAGGTGCAAGCGCCGAATGCATTGAAGTCGATCTCCTCGAGCGACTCGGGCAGCTCGATGCTTGTCAGCCTCTGGCTGTCGTAGAAGGCAGAACTGCCAATGAAAAGAACCGTCTCGGGGATCGAAACGCTGACGAGATAGGGGCACGGAGCAAATGCGCGCGTGCCGATCGCAAGCACGCCGTAGGGAATATCGAAGCTCGTCTCGGTTTTGCCGCCGGCATAACGAACCAGCTCCGTGCCGTCCTTGGAATAGAGGTTTCCGTCAACGGCTTTGAAGCTCTCGTTTTCCTCGGCAACGAAGAATCGGCAAAGCTTGTTGCAGGATAGAAAGGCCGAGCCGTCTATATCCGCAAGCCCGCTTCCGATGGAAACCTCCGTAAGCTCGTAGCAATCAACGAATGCAAGCTCACCAATAGAGATAACGGAGTCGGGAATTGAGATTTCCGTCAGCGCATTGCAGTATGTAAAGGCTCTGTCTCTGATTTCGGTCACGGAGTCGGGGATTAATACGCTTTGCAGCGTGTAGGAGGAGGCAAACGCCTCGTATGCGATCACCCTCACGGGCAATTCTTGGTAGGTATCTGCGATCACGAGCCTCGTTGCCGTTCCCTCATAGCCGATTACCTCGGCGTACGTGCCGTCCTCGGAGATCGCGTAGAGGATATCCTTCCCGGGGCAAACCGCACGATCACACACCGTACAGTAGCCTCCGTCGTCAGGGGTATGCGCTTCGCTTGCATCCTTTGCTCCGCAAATACCGCAGGCAAGCCAATGGTGTGTATCCGAGTGTGAATAGGTGGTAGAAAAATCGTGATCGTCGTGCGTGCCGATCCTGAAATCAAAATCGCCGCAGCCGGAGCAGATACGGTAGAAGAGCCGCTGCTCGCAAGAGAGCCCGTCGTTTCCGGCATAGCCCATAAAGTCGCCGTAGTCGTGCTCGTGCGTTTCCTTTTCGGGAAGCGCTATGGGAGGCAGCGTCGTGCCGTCCGTCAGCTTGATCACGAGTCGTCCCTGCTCGTCAAATGTGATCTCCTGAATGGTAGCGCCGTCCTCACCCTTTTGTCCGGGCGCACCGTCCTGACCGACGGCCTTATAATCGGTTGTCACGCCGTTGATCACCCAAAAGCCGTTCTCGTCGATGGTGACGGTAGGCGTTTTTCCATCCTCACCCTTTTGTCCGGGCGCACCATCCTGCCCAACGGCCTTATAATCGGTTGTCACGCCGTTGATCACCCAAAAGCCGTTTTCGTCGATGGTGACGGTGGGTGCCTTGCCGTCCTCACCCTTTTGTCCGGGCGCACCGTCCTGCCCAACGGCCTTATAATCGGTTGTCACGCCGTTGATCACCCAAAAGCCGTTCTCGTCGATGGTGACGGTAGGCGTTTTTCCATCCTCGCCCTTTTGTCCGGGCGCACCGTCCTGCCCGACGGCCTTATAATCGGTTGTCATGCCGTTGATCACCCAAAAGCCGTTCTCGTCGATGGTGACGGTAGGCGTTTTTCCATCCTCACCCTTTTGTCCGGGCGCACCGTCCTGCCCGACGGCCTTATAATCGGTTGTCACGCCGTTGATCACCCAAAAGCCGTTCTCGTCGATGGTGACGGTGGGTGTCTTGCCGTCCTCACCCTTTTCGCCGCTTGCGCCGTCTTTACCGACAATCAAACCGCAGTCTATCGTAGTTCCGTTGGTAAAAGAAACGATCAGATGGCCGTTTTTATTGATGGCAGTGTTCGCAATGCCAACGCCGTCTTTTCCGTCTTTTCCGTCCTCGCCGCTGATCAGGGCGATGAATTCCTCCAGCGTCCCCTCAAACCCAAGCTCCTTTGCGTGCGCATAGGCAGAAAGGAAGGTCACGTGCTCGGTGTCGAAGCCCTGGCTACCTCCCGTGCCTTGCTCCGTGCCAAGGCTGCAAGCCGTCAGCGTCAAGATCAGCAGGATCAAAAGCGCTCCAAGCAATAGGTTTTTTCTCATTTTTCTAATCTCCTTTATAAAGCGTCAACCTTTAAAGGTCAATAATTAGTATACCATAGTATTTTTACAATGTCAATACATCATTTATAATAGTATTGTAAAATTGTACCAATGGTGGGGAGGACAGGTATGCTTTGCGCGATGAATGAGAGGATCCGAAGCCTGCGGATCGCTTGCGGCTATAGTCAGGTGGAGTTTGCGAGGCTTGTGGGGGTAACGAAGCAATGCGTTTCCAATTGGGAGAACGATAACGTGCTGCCATCCGTGGAAATGCTGATCAAGATTGCCGACGTATTTCACGTAACAACGGATTACGTGCTCGGCAGAAGTGAGGGAACCTCTATTGACGTCTCGGGGCTAACGCAAGCGCAGATCGGCCACATATCTTTGCTGATCAACGATCTTAAACGCTGATTTACATCCATCAAAAAAACGACGGACTTCATAAAAAATCCCGAAAGCCTCCGATTGGAAGCCTTCGGGATTTTTTCACGCCATCTCTGATGGCATATCGATTTTGCGCACCGCGCAAAAATATCGAGTCGCGCAGCGACATATCGAGCGCAACCACCGTTGCGCTATATCGACCGCTCTCTCTTTTTCACGCGCGATTTTCGCGCTATATCACGCCCGCAAAGCGTCAAGTGCCCTCTCGATTGCCTTCCTTGTCCCCTCGGTCGGAACGGAAAGCGGAAGCCGCACCTCGCAGGAGCACAGCCCCATTTTCTCCATCGCATATTTGAGCGGCGCGGGATTGGTTTCCAAAAACAGCGCGTCGATGAGGGGAAGACATTGCTTCTGTATCTCCAATGCATCTCCGTGTCTGCTCTCTGCGAACAGGGAATAGAGAAGCGAAAGCCGTCTTGGAATAAGGTTGGATGCCACCGAGATCACGCCCGCACCGCCGAGAGATAGCACCGTGAAAAACTGGCTGTCATTGCCGGCGTAAAGCGTGAGATCCTCCATGGCGGCAAGTGCCACGAGCCTTTCCGCCGAGTCGGAGGCTTCCTTGATCCCCACGATCCTTTCGCATTCGGAAAGCTTGTAAAGCTGATCCAGCGATAGATGAACGCCGGTGCGCCCCGGCACGTTATAAAGCAGGATCGGAAGCTCGCTTTGTTCTGCTATTTGTAAATAATGATTAACAATTCCGTCCTTTGTACCCTTGTTATAGTAGGGTGTAACGGCTAAAATTCCGTCACATCCGATGCGCGCGGCGAGCCTTGCATGCGCCATGGCCTTTCTCGTATCGTTCGTGCCTGCCCCGAAAATCAAGCGGCACCTTCCGCCAATATGTGCGGCACTTTCGGTGTATAGGCGCTCGCGCTCCGCATCGTCAAGCGTGGCGATCTCGCCCGTCGTTCCGCCAATGATCAGGGCTTGCACGCCTGCCGCGATCTGCCCGTCGATCAATCGAAAAAGGGCGGGATAGTCGATCTCATTGTTATGAAACGGAGTTGCGAGTGCCGTCCCCACCCCTTTGAAAATCACCCTTTTTTTCATATTTGTCAAAAATCCTTGCAAAAGTCTGAAAATTCGTGTATAATGGAATACACATTATTATTTTATGAAAAAGAAGGCGCGTGCGTACGTGCGCTTCTTACGAAAGGCATTTTGCAATATGGAAAAAAGTGCAGAGCAGATTACGAATGTCCGCGCGAAAACCGATCTTTCCACCCATGATTTCTTTTATGACCTTCCCGAAGGCCTGATTGCGCAGACGCCTGCGGAAAAGCGCGATGCGTGCCGCCTGATGGTCCTGGATCGGGAAAGCGGCGCGGTATCGCATAAGATCTTCCACGATATCATTGATTATATCCGTCCCGAGGATATGCTGGTGGTGAATGCCTCGAAGGTCATTCCCGCGCGCCTTCTCGGAGAAACGAAAAACGGCGGTGCTATGGAGCTGCTTCTCCTTCGTATGCATGAGGATTTTCGCTTCGAAACCCTCGTTCGTCCGGGTAAAAAGGCCAAGGTCGGTGCCACCTTCACCTTCGGCGGCATTCTCACCGCCACGGTGGAAGAGATCGTCGAGGGCGGCAACCGCATCGTTTCCTTTGATTATGACCGTGAAAAATATAAAAGCATTTACGAGGTGCTGGACGTGGTTGGGCAAATGCCCCTTCCGCCTTACATCACGGCAAAGCTGAAGGATAAAAACGATTATCAGACCGTCTATGCAAAAACCGAAGGCTCTGCCGCCGCTCCCACCGCGGGTCTGCATTTCACGAATGAGCTTCTTGCCGCCCTGAAGGAAAAGGGTGTTGGCTACGGCGAGGTAACTCTCCACGTCGGCCTCGGCACCTTCCGCCCCGTGAAGGTGGATCGGATTGAGGAGCATCTGATGCATGCGGAGCATTTCGTGATCACCAAGGAGGTAGCGGAAGAGATCAACCGCCGCCGCGCGGCAGGCGGCCGCATCATCGCGGTGGGAACGACCTCCTGCCGTGTCCTTGAGAGTGCCTCGGATGAAAACGGCATCCTCCATCCCATGTCCGCCGAAACCGCGATCTTTATCTATCCCGGCTATAAATTCAAGGCCACCGATGCCTTGATCACGAATTTCCATCTTCCCGAATCCACCCTCATCATGCTCGTCAGCGCCCTTGCAGGCAAAGAGTATGTTATGGGGGCTTACACCGAAGCAGTGCGCGAGGAGTATCGATTCTTTTCCTTCGGCGACGCGATGCTGATTGTATAAATCGTCCAATACTGCGTTAAAACTTCGACTCGGTCAAATCGCCGTAGGTAACTACGGCTTCATTTCCCTTGCTCGTTTTGCCTTGTCTTGAACGATTTCTCCGAATCAGCATCCGTGCCACGCGTTGACCTTTTGTTGATTGTATAAATTCTGCGATACGGTGTTAAAGCGTCGTCTTGTCGTCCTCGACGTAGGTGACTACGCCGTCGGGCTTCTCACTCTAAGCCTTCTCCGGTGGGAGAAGGGGGACCACGTAGTGGTGGATGAGGCGTCGGCAATCTTTTTCTTTAGTTATAACTTTCTAAAAGGAGAATTATTATGGATTTCTCAACCGAAAAATTTGACATTATTTTGCTTGCAGGCCAGTCGAATGCACAAGGCTCGGGCTACGGCCCCGTAGAGGAAGAGTATCTTCCGGACGGCGTGCTTTACCGCATGAATGGTAAGGGTGAGCATGAAAAATACGAAAACGGCGCATGGACGCTCTCGCTGCCCATTCATATCACGGTCAGTGAGGTGGATACCCGCGTGGCGGACGATTTTGCCGTTTCCTTTGCGCGCGAATATATGAAAAAGGGGCTTCTTGCCGAGGGGCGCAAGCTTCTGATCGTGCATACGGCGCTCGGTGCAACCTCGTTTGCCGCAGGGCAATGGACGCCGATGGGGCTTTGCTACCGCCGCATGCTGTATATGCTCGATTGCGCGTTGAATCTGAACCCCGAAAACCGCGTGGTTGCCATGCTTTGGCATCAGGGCGAATCGGATGCCTCTCGAGGCACGACGTACGAGGCGCAGAAGGAATATCTTTCCTATTTGTTTCACACCACGCGCGAGCGCGCTCACAGTAAGAGCCTTCCGATCGTTGCGGCGGATTTTTGCGCACAGTGGAAAAACGAGAACCTTGCCGCCTGCGAGCCGATCGTCAGAGCGATCCGCGAAACGGTGGAGGCGCTCGGCGGTGTATTTGTGGAAACTGAAGATCTTCCGTCCAACTGTCAGGACGGTGCGGATCCCGAGGATCACATCCATTTTTCGAGAAGATCTCTGCATATCCTCGGTGCTCGGTATTTCGATGCCTTTATAAAGATCACGGAAAAGGAATAAATGATGAATACGAACGTTTGTGATTTCGGTGCCGTTGGGGATGGCAGTATGCTTAATACAAGCGCTGTGCAATCTGCCATTGATGCCTGTGCTGCCGCGGGCGGCGGTCGCGTGACCGTTCCCGCAGGGCGCTATAAGATCGGCACGGTATGGCTTCGAAGCCGCGTGGAGCTGCATCTTGAAATGGGCGCGGAGCTTTTCGCATCCGAGAATATGGACGATTATAACGAAACAAACGCCTACGAGCAGAATTTCGACGTGATCCACGAGGGCTGGGTTGGAAAGCATCTCATCCTTGCGCACGAGGTAGAGAACGTTGCGATCACGGGCTTTGGCACGGTGAACGGAAATCTCTACGCCTTCGTCGATCGCGTGGATACGCCTGCCGATAAGGTGTACGGCTGGTGTCACGGTGTCAGTAAGCTGAAGGACGGCGAAAAAATGCGCCCCGGTCAGCTGATCTGCTTTATCGAGTGTAAGGGCGTGCGTGTGCAGGATATTTCTATCGTGGATTCTCCCTGCTGGTCCTGCTTTATCCACGGCTGTGAATACGTGCAGATTCGCGGCGTGAAGATCCAAAATCCGATATGGATGCTCAATTCCGACGGTATCGATATCGATGCCTCGCGCTACGTGACCGTTTCGGACTGTATCATCGAAACGGGTGACGATGCGATCACGCTCCGCGCCTGCGAAGCGCGCCTGAAAAATAAGGATATGCATTGCGAATACGTAACCGTCACGAACTGCGTTCTCTCCACGGGCATCTGCGCCTTCCGCATCGGCGTCGGCACGGGCGTGATCCGTCACGCGCGCATCCACGGCATTGTGATCCGTGGGGCGCTGAATATCGTTCAGCTTTGCACGGCGTACGGCGAAAAGGGAAAAGCGGATATCGAGGACGTGAATTTTTCGGATATTTCTTCCGAGAATACCGACCGCCTTTTGCAGGCCTTTGCGAAAAACGGCGCGTATATCAAAAACGTTTCTATGGAGAATATCCGCACCTCTGCCGCTGTCCAGAGCGTTATCGAGGTGATAGAGGGAAGCATCGAAAATCTCTCGCTTCGCAATATCGAGGTCTGCTATCGGGATAAATGCACCGATCTTTCCGAAAACCAATACGCATTCCGTGGCGAGCATCTTCTTCGCCTTTCGGGCGCAAAGGACGTAACGCTTGAAAATTTCCATATCAGCGGAACGATGTACGGCGTAAAGGAGTCCGTTTGCACACAAGGGTGCGATGGGCTGACCAAGCGCAACTGCAACTTTTGATTTTTAGGAGTCTTTATGCAAAGCATTTATATCTGCCCGAAGTGCAAAGCACCGCTCGTCTTTGAGGAGCGAGCCGCAAAATGCACCGCAGGGCATTCGTATGACCGTGCCAAGGAAGGATATTTTAACCTTCTTCTCACAAACGTGGGAGGCACGCACGGTGATAATAAAGAAATGATACTCGCGCGCCGCGCCTTTTTGGATGCCGGGTATTATGCACCGCTTTCGGACGCACTGAACGCCCTCGTCTGCCGCGTTCTGCCCGAAGAGGGGCGCATTTTAGATGCGGGCGCGGGAGAGGGATACTATACGGGCAGGCTCGCCGAAGCACTTGCCGCCACGAAAAAGAATGCCGAGATCTATTCCTTTGATATTTCCAAGGAGGCCGTGCGCCGCCTTGCCAAGCGCAGAGCCGATCTGCATCCCGCCGTTGCAGGGGTATACGATATGCCGGTGGCAAGCGAAAGCGTGGATATGCTCCTATGCTTCTTTGCGCCCTTTGCAAGAGAAGAAAGCCTGCGTGTACTGAAAAACGGTGGCTACCTCTCTATGGCTGTGCCGGAGCGCGAGCATCTTTTCGGTCTGAAGAAAAAGATATACGCTGATCCATATTATAATGAAGTTTCCGATGAGATCCCCGGGGGCTTTTCGCTTGTTGAAAGCGTGGAGATCCGAAAAACGGTCACGCTTACCGAGCCCTCGCATATCCGCGCCCTCTTCGAGATGACCCCCTATGCCTACCGCACGGGCAAGGAGGGAAGAGATGCGGTCTACGCATTGAATACCCTAACGACCGATATTCATTTTCGCTTATTTCTCTACAAAAAGATGTAAAATGTATCATAAAGAGATGTATCTCTCAAAGCGAAAGCACTCGCCAAAAACGGCGAGTGCTTTCTCGTTTATTTTTTCTTGCGGTCGTGAATGTATTTTTTCGGCGACACGCCCATCTCCTTTTTGAATGCTTGGCTGAAGGTGTATATATCGTCAAAATTCAAGGCGTATGCCGTTTCGGAAACGTTCAGCCCATCGTTGACGAGCAAATTGCAGGCCGCCTTGGCGAGCAAAAGATTTTTGTATTTGATCGGCGTCGTCCCCATCTGCTCCTTGAAAAGTCGGCGAAAGTGTGAGGTGCTGATGCCGCAGCGCGCCGCCAGATCGTCAACACAGATCTTGCCTGTGTAATTCTCTTCCATGTATTGGAGGGCGGGTGCGAGCTTTTTTTCGCTCATCCTTGTATCAGCTGCAAAAAGCTCGTTTTTGCATAAGGCGATCAGCTGATACACAAGGCTCGTGCAGGTCAGCCGATCGGTGTGATAAAGATCTGAAATCTCATTGAAAAGCTTGTAGGTCTCCCCTTTTTTATTGCTGATGACGGTAGGTGCATCGGAAAAAATGATGCTTCTCCGCTCGCTGCCGTTTTCCTCCTCCAGGTCGAAATTCACCTGGATGCATAGGGAGGAGGGGGTCAGTATTTTATAGCGATAAAAGCCGTCCTTTGGCAGATAGATCGTATCTCCTGCTGTGGCGAATACGTCACCGTCATTGCCGACGAAATGATAGCTTCCCTCAATGATATACATAAAAGCCGAGGAGTATCGCCCCTTGATGTTGTTTTCAAGGGTGCTTGGCGTTCGCTTTGTCACGAATAGATTTTTAAAAATCAAACCGCCCTCGAAGCTTCTGTTTTCATAACGCATAGGATCACCTCATTTCTATTATATAAGATAATTTCGAAATGTCAATAGCGATGATCGAAATGCTTAAATTTTCAGCAAAAAAACGCATTGGAATATGCTCTGTATTCAGATATAATATGTACAGGAAGATTTTAGTAAATCCATTTTGGAGGGAATCATGATTGAAATACATGTAAAATCATCGGTAGACGGCACGGATCAACCGAGTCTTTTTTATGCCGCTAAGGAAAAGGGTCGGCCTCTGATCGTTGGGCTTCATACGTGGAGCTTTGATCGAAATAACCAAGTGAAGGCCATGCTTCCCGTGGCGATGGAGAGGGATTTTAATTTGCTGTTGCCCGAATTCCGCGGCCCGAACCTCGGGAGCAATCCGAACTGCCATGAGGCTTGCGGATCGAAAAAGGCGAAGCAGGATATTATGGATGCGGTCGCTTACGTGCTTGGAAATTATGAAATCGACCCCGATAACGTATTTGTTGTCGGCGCCAGCGGTGGCGGCACGATGGCGCTTTTGATGGCGGCATATGCGCCGAAGGCCTTTCGCGGCGTTTGCTCCTTTGTTCCGATCACGGATGTCAGGCAATGGTATGACGAAAATCCGTCCTACCGCGATAGCATTGAGGCCTGCTGTGGCGGTGGGCTCGGGTTGGATGCGGAATGCACGTTGCGCTCCCCCATGACCTATCTTGACGATATCGCAAAGGCAACGGTGAAGATTTTTACGGGGAAATGGGATGCTTCCGTTCCGCCGCATCATGGGCTGGATCTTTTTTCTGAAATTTTCAAAAAGCATCCCGATGCTAAGGTGTATTTTGAAATGTTTGACGGCGGGCATGAAATGCCGCTCGATCTTGCATTCGGCTGGGTGGCTCGTATGATGAAGGGAAAGACAAGCGGATGCCGTGTGAGCGGCTGATGAACTGATATTGATATAAAAAGGAGAATAAAAATGAAAATGACAGCGAAAGAAGTAAAAGAGCTCGCATATCGATGCGGCGCGGATCTTTGCGGCATTGCAAGCATGGATCGCTTTGAGGGCGCACCTCCGCAGATGGATCCGAGATTTATTATGCCCGAGGCGAAAAGCATGATCGTCATGTGCTTTCGTGTGATGCGCGGATCGCTCCGCGGTATCGAGGAGGGCACGTTCTTCTCAAACTATTCTGCGATGGGGTATGGTGGACTTACCTATAACTACATCCCGATGACGGTGATCAATATGTGCCGCGTGATCGAGGATGAGGGATTCGAGGCGATTCCGATCGGGCACCAAAGCGACTGGCGCGGCATTCACAATGCAGGCGAAATCAAGGAAAATTATTCCGTTCCCGTAGAAGAAGGAAAGCCCCAACCGGACATTATGCTTCATCTGAGAATCTGCGCGTATCTTGCGGGACTTGGCGAGATCGGATACAGCAAAATGTTTTTAACGCCGCAGTTCGGTCCGAGACAGAGGATCGGCGTGATCCTGACCGAAATGGAGCTGGAGCCCGATCCGATCTACGAGGGGCCGAAGCTTTGCAACCGTTGTATGGCCTGTGTAAGAGAGTGCCCCGGTCACGCCATCAGCCCCACGAAAACGGTCAAGGTAACGCTTGCCGGGCATGAGGTGGAATGGGGCGAGCTGGATTGCTATGCTTGCCAGGATGCATTTATGGGTGGTGAGCGGTGCAAGGAAGGCGAGAAGGGCGATTATCTGGATGGCAGAGATGACGTCAAGCCCGGATCGCATTCTCCGTTTTATCACAAGCCGAAATCTCTTTATAACTCGGGCGAAGCGGTTTGCGGTGCAAAGGGGTGCACGCGCGCTTGCATGATCGCGCTTGAAAAGAGAGGCGTTTTGGAAAACAAGTTTGAAAAGCCGTTCCGCAGAAAGCCTCTTTGGAGTGTGGATTGGTCGAAATACAGAGAGGATGTCTGCGACGAGGTTGCGGTGGATAACGAGATACCGAAAAGAGAGCCCGATTGATCGATAAAGGAGCTAGAGATGATAAAATTTTCGGTTGGATATCAGTACATGGAAAGCGACCGCTTTGCGGATATCGTGAGCCGCTATGCGGATCGCATTGAGGAGGTCTACTTTGCATGGGTGGATGCGCCGAGCGGCCGCTCCATGATCGGCGGATATGACGGATATTTTGACTACGGCTTGCAGGAAAGGCTTCTTTCGGAGCTTTCGGATATAAAGAAAAAAGGCATCCGCCTCAATCTGCTTTTTAACGCGAATTGCTACGGAGAGGAAGCGATCAGCAAGGTTCTGGAGGGAAGGGTGCGCTCCGTCATTGATTTTTTGTCCGAGCGCTCTCTTTGTCCCGATGCGGTGACGACGACCTCGCCGTTCATCGCAAGCGTTGTAAAGCGCGTATACCCTGACATAGAAACAAAAGCATCCGTCAATATGCGCATATCCACCGTCAAGGGAATGGATTACGTTTCTCATCTTTTTGATAGCTTTTGTGTTGCGAAGGAATGCAACCGCGATCCCGCAAGACTCGGGGAGCTGAAGCGCTATGCCGAGAAAAACGGAAAGAAGCTCAGCATTTTGGCGAACAGTGGATGCATGCGAGATTGCTCGGGGCAAATTTTCCATGATAATATGGTGGCGCATGAGCAGCAGATCGCAAGCCAAAAGAATGCAGACTTCATGCCGTATGCCTGCTGGAGCTATCTGAAGGATCCGAAAAACTTCGTTTCCGTCCTGCAGAACACGTGGATCCGCCCGGAGGATATCTCGCATTATGAGGGGCTTGCGGACACAGTCAAGCTTGCCACGCGTGCGCATCGGCTTCCCGGTATGGTCATCGATTCCTATGTGCGCGGTCGCTACTTTGGAAATCTTTTGGATCTGTTTGAGCCGGGATACGGCCCTGCGTTTGCTCCCTATATCATCGATAGTGCGAGGATACCTGCGGATTTTTGGGAGCGCACGGTATCCTGCGATAAAAAATGTGACCGCTGCGGCTATTGCGCCGAGGTGTTGAAAAAAGCTTTAGTGCTTTACGAATAAAAAAAGGGCCTGCATCGCGTTTTTCGATGCAGGCCTCAAAATTATAGCCCCAAGAGGTATTGTGGTGAGACACGCAATATCTTGCATAGTGCGGCAAGCTCGTAATCTGCAACAAAGCGAGTTCCGATTTCAATTCGGCTTACGCTGTCACGCTCAATATTCACGCCCTCAGTTTGAAGTCTTGCGGCCAGCATTTCTTGCGAAAGCCCTTCTTTTTTCCTTGCTTCCTTTATTTTTTCGCCGCAAATATTTTTGCTTCCATTAAAATCGTAAATCTTCATAACAACCTCTTTTTTTGTGCTAATGTTAAGAATTTACTTGACTTTAACATATTTTTGCGATATAATTGTGTTAAAGATAAGAAAGTTGCGATGTTATTTGATTTTGGGGGATTTTATGAGCGAAATAGGAATATTGAAAGACTTTGATAAGCTTGGTAGAATTGTCATTCCCAAGGAGTTGCGGATGCGTTACGGGCTTGGGGATGGAGTGGAGATTGTCGCCACGGAAGAAGGAATTCTTTTGAAAAGTCCGGAGTATTTTCTTGCCAAAAGAGAGAACGCAAGGGAATCGGATGAATAATGATGATGGTGCGATCTGAATGCGTGGTGATAAAAAACAAGGGCGAAGAATCCTCGGATTCTTCGCCTCTATTTGTATCTAGTGATTATATCACTCCTCGATATAAACCTTCTTCATGCGCATAGCGATCTTCGGGCGGTCGCTGAAGTCCGTGGGGATCGATGCGATCTCGTCCACGGTCTCGATGCCCTCAACCACCTTGCCGAATGCGGCGTACTGGCCGTCAAGATGCGGTGCGTCCGCGTGCATGATGAAGAACTGCGAGGAAGCGGAGTTCTTGTCCATCGAGCGTGCCATGGAGATCACGCCGCGCGTGTGGCGAATGGGGTTCTGATGTCCGTTTGCGGCAAATTCGCCCTTGATCTTCTTCCCCGAGCCGCCCATGCCGTTGCCCAGAGGATCGCCGCCCTGAATCATAAAGCCGGGGATCACGCGATGGAAGATCAGTCCGTCGTAGAAGCCGTCCTTCACGAGAGAAAGAAAGTTTTCCACGGTGATGGGCGCCGCCTCTGCGTTCAGCTCAAGCTTGATCCTTCCGCCGTTTTCCATTTCAATAATAACCATTTGTTTTTCTCCTTTTGGTATAATATGATAATTTCAGAATATAATAATACTGTAGAAAAATCTGTTTAGATGTAAATAATTGTTTTCGCGAGGGATGTATGGACACGGAAAAAATAAGAAAATACGCGTATTTGACGGTGTGCGGATTTGGCGTTGCCGCACTTGCTTTTATCTTCATTCGATACGTGTTTTCGTTGCTTTTGCCCTTTGCGGTTGCCTTTTTGCTTTCGTATCTTCTGCGCCGCCCCGCGGAAGCTATCGCCAAAAGACTGCACGTCTCAAAAAGATTTTGCCGCATGTCCTTTTCGCTTCTTTCGCTCCTAGCCTTGTTTGTCGGCATCGGGCTTCTTCTGTATGCCGCCATGGGCGAAGCGTGGCGCTTCGTCAGCGAGCTTTCCGAGTCGGGAGAACTGAATTCCATGCTCTCCGCAATTCTTCGCTTTCCGCACGGCCTGCTCGGGAGCAGCGAAACCGCCGCGGCGTGGGAGGAAAAGATCGCAAGCACCATTGGTGCCGCCACGTCGTCCTTCGTTTCAAGCGTTCTTTCGTCTATGACGAGTGCCGCCCGTGCCGTTCCGCGCATTCTGCTCTTTTTGCTTGTCAGCGTGGTTTCGGTCCTGTATATTTCGTGGGATCTTGAGCGCGTCGTCTCGCTTTTGAAGCGTGTGCTTCCGAGGTCGGCGCGTGAGCACGTGTCGGCCTTTAAAAACGGTTTTTTAAAAACGCTGATCGGCTATCTGCGCTCCTATGGAATCTTGATGCTGATGACCTTCGTGCTCGTTTTCGTCGGACTCATGATTTTGCGCGCGGAATATGCCGTTTTGATGGCGGCGCTGATTGCGGTGCTGGACCTTTTGCCCGTCATCGGCGTGGGGACGGTGCTCGTGCCGTGGAGCGTGCTCTCCTTTCTGATGGGGAGCAGCGCGCGCGGAATCGGGCTTCTCGTCCTTCTTTGTGCGCATGAGATCATGCGCCAGATCGCGGAGCCGCGCATCCTCGGCAAAAGCCTCGGCGTGCATCCCTTGATCACCTTGATCCTTCTGTACGGCGGCTATACGCTGTTCGGGCTCGGCGGCCTTTTGATCGTTCCCGCCGTCGGTGTTTTTATCGGCGCCTTACTCCAAAAACAAAATTCCGCCGAGATCGCATAGCGGCTCTTTCGAGAGCGAGCAAAGCGAAAATCCCGCCGCCTCCGCAAAGCGCTTCATTTTGCCGTAGGAGGGGTGCGCGGTCGCGTCACCGTAAAAATACACGGTGTTCTTATAAACGCCCGAAGCGCCGCCGATAAAGCCGTAATCGTAGGGCGGAAGAAGAATGCCGCCGCTTTTGATCCGTAAAACCGAGATGCCGCTGTCGGAAAGCGCATCTGCCATTCCCGCATCCGCCGTGATCGCGTGGCGGCCGTCAAGCATGAGCGTGGTGCAGGCGGTATAGCCCTGCCGCGTGTGAAGCATCCGATAGCCCAACTCGCGTATTATCCGCGCAAGCGTCGGCGCAAGCCCATTTGGGTGGCAG
>JAZQTA010000046.1:0-33638 GCA_045630385.1 Eubacteriales bacterium
TGAAAAGTTGGAAGAATACATACATTACTACAACAACGAAAGAATTTCTCTAAAACTAAAAGGAATGAGCCCAGTGCAATACCGAGCTCATTCACAAGCAATTTAATATTTAATTTTGTCTAAACTTTTGGGTTCACTTCACTAAAATTCCTCGTCCTTTTTCTCTTTGTAAAGTAAAAAGCGTTACCGCTTGCAAGCTTCTATAAATTCGACTATCAGCGTTAAGTTGTCTGCCTCAAAGCCGCAGAGCCGCTCCGGGTGCCATTGATAGGCGCGAAGGTAGGAATCGCCCTCGTAGGTAACGGCCTCGATCACGCCGTCCTCGGAGCGGGCGGTGACCGTAAGGTCCTTGCCGAGCGCCTTGATCGCTTGATGGTGAAAGCTGTTGCCCGTCATCCGTGCTTTCCCGATCAGAGCGTAAAGGGGCGTACCCTTAAGGATCTCGATGTCGTGCGACGGCTCGGTGACGGGGGCGGTCTGCGCGTGTGAGAGCGTGACCTTATATTCGGTGGGCAGATCCTGATAGAGCGTGCCGCCGAGGGCAACGTTGATCAGCTGAATGCCGCGGCAGATGCCGAGGATCGGCTTCCCCGAATTTAAAACGAGGGGAAATGCGGAAAGCTCAAAGCGGTCGCGGTTTTCAAAAATTTTGCCGCAGGTGGTCTTGATCTCTTCGCCATAGTGCTTCGGATCGATATCTGCGCCGCCCGTAAAAACAAAGCCGTCGCAAAGCGTTATATAATCGAGGCAGGTCTCCTCGTTTTCCGTATAGGGCAAAAGCACCGGAATGCCACCGGCCAATTCGATCGCGGCACTGTAAGAATGCTTCATTCCGTTTTTCTTTTCAGCGTCTACCTCTGCAAAAAGTCCGATAATGGGTTTCATGATTACCTCAATTTGTAAATTGTTGTTTGCTTTTTTAGCGCTTCCAATACTTTCGGTCGAGCGATCGGTACATGATCGCTTCTCCGATATGGTCAGCATCGATCTCTGCCGCGCCGTCGAGATCGGCAATGGTGCGTGCCACGCGCAGAATGCGGTCGTGCCCTCTTGCCGAAAGGCCGAGGGAGTCAAAGGCCTCGCGCATCAGCTCCCTTGCATCCTCGGTGGGAACGCAATGCTTCTGCAGCTGTGCGGGGGACATGGAGGCGTTCAGCACCGAAGGATCGTCTCCCGCCTCGCTCATGCGCGATGCGGCAAAGGCACGCGCACGGTTTACGCGCTCGCGGATCGCGGCGGAGCTTTCGCCCTTCGGGGTGTTGCCCGAAATGTCGTCGTAGGAAACCGAGGGAAGCTCGATGATCAGATCCATGCGGTCAAGCAAGGGGCCGCTGATGCGGTCGAGATATTTGCGCACGGCGGCGGGCGAGCAGGTGCATTGCTTGTTCGGATCGCCGAAATAACCGCAGCTGCAGGGGTTCATGGCGCAAACGAGCATAAAGCGCGAAGGGTAGGTCATTTTTGCGGCGGCGCGCGTAATGGTCACAACGCCGTCCTCCAGGGGCTGGCGCAACGATTCCGTCACCTTCTTCGGAAACTCGGGCAGCTCGTCAAGGAAGAGAACGCCGCTTTGCGCCAGCGAGATCTCGCCCGGCTGTGCCTTCGGGCCGCCGCCGATCATGCCGACGGGGGAGACCGTGTGATGCGGCGCACGGAAGGGGCGCGTGCAGATCAGATCGCTTTTCAGCGTTCCCATGACGGAATGGATCTTGGTCGCGGTGATGGCCTCCTCAAAGGTCATATCGGGCAAAATAGAGCCGAGCCGCTTGGCAAGCATGGATTTTCCCGAGCCGGGAGGGCCGATCATCAAGACGTTATGGCCGCCTGCGGCGGCAATTTCCAAGGCGCGCTTTGCCTTCAGCTGGCCGCGCACCTCCGAGAAATCCTCCTCGCCCTCGCGAAGTGCAAGTCGCTTCGGGTCGAAGCTTCGCGGTGTTTTTTCGATCCGCTCCTTGCCGAGCAGATGGTTTATGAGGGCGCGCAGATTTTTTACGCCGTAGACCTCGATGCCGTCCACCACGGCGGCCTCGCCCACGTTCTCGATCGGAACGTAGACCTCCCTTTTGCCGCTGTCGCGCGCGGCAACGCACATGGGAAGCACACCGTCCACGCGGCGCACCTCGCCCGTCAGGGAAAGCTCGCCGATCAGCATCTTATCCGAAAAATCCATAGCGTGCGGAACAATGCCCTGGCATTGCAGAACGGATATAAGGATAGCAAGGTCAAACGCCGTGCCCTCCTTTTTCATGCTTGCGGGCGCAAGGTTCACGCAAAGATCCAGAGGAGGGAAGGTAAAGCCGCTGTTTTCGCAAGCGGAGCGCACGCGGTTCTTGGCCTCCTTCACGGCGGCATCCGGCAAGCCCACGAGGTCAAAGCAGGGAATTCTGTCCCATGCGCTGCACTCCACGGTCACAAGAAAACCGTCGATGCCGAAAAGCCCGGCGCTGTATATTCTCGAAATCATAGCGATCCTCCCACAGACGGATGAAATTCTTATGCTTCTATTATAATAGAAAACGGAAAAGAAATCAAGACAAAATTTCAAGCGAAAAATTTTCTTCAAAAAGAAAAACAAAAAGGCTCACTCACGCTGGAGTGAACCTTTTTTTGTGTAAGATAAATTACTTGATCTCGGGCATATCCTTCTTGCCGAACTTGGTTGCGCTGACAACCATAGCGGAAAGAGCAAAGAGTGCGATCGCGTTGGGGATAACCATCAGGTTGTTGAACATATCCGTAAGCTCCCAAACGAGGTCGTTCTGGAAGATCGCGCCAAGGAATACGAATACGATCGCGATTGCGGCATAAGCCTTGTCGGAATTCTTGCCGAAGAGGTTGAGGAAGTTAACCTTACCGAAGTAGTTCCAGGAAAGGATGGTGGAGAAGGCGAAGAAGAAGAGGCAAACGGCTACGAAGATAGAGCCGATGATTGCCGCAGCCTTGCCGCCGCCGAACGCCATCGTGAACGCCTGCTGTGCAAGGTTTGCCTTGGTGATGCCTGCAAGACCTGCAAGATCAGCAACGGCAGTTACTTCCTTCGCGCCTGCGCCGAGGAGAGCCTCGTTTGCGGCGATGATCTTGCCGATCGCGCCGTCCTTTGCGTAGAGGGTGGAGATAACGATCAGAGCGGTCATGGTGAGAACCACGAAGGTATCGATGAACACACCGATCATAGCGGAGGTACCCTGGGTGTGAGGATCCTTCACGTCAGCAAGAGCGTGTGCGTGAGGCGTGGAACCCATACCTGCTTCGTTGGAGAAGAGACCTCTCTTTGCGCCCTGCGTCAGAGCCGTGTAGATCGCGGCACCGATCAGACCGCCGGTAACAGCCTTGGGAGCGAATGCATACTTGAAGATCATTCCGATCGCTGCGGGAACGTACTGAATACGGATGCAAAGAATGATAAGACCGCCGAGGAGATAGAGACAAGCCATAACGGGAACGATCTTTTCGGTAACGGAAGCAAGCTTCTTGGTACCGCCGAGAAGAACGAAGCCGGCAAGAGCGGCAACTGCCACACCGATCACGATCTTGATAATAAGAAGCGCGGTTTCATTGTTCACGCCGCAAGCCTGGAATGCGCCTGCCGCATTTTCTGCGATGGAGTTGGACTGAACCATTGCGCCGACGAAGCCGAGTGCGATAACGGCTGCAACGGAGAAGAAGCCTGCAAGGTACTTACCGAAGTTGCCCTTGAACGCTGTCTTGATGTAGTAAACGGGACCGCCCTCGCAGGAGCCGTCTTCCTTTACAACCTTGGTCTTCTGCGCGAGAACTGCCTCTGCGTAGATGGTTGCCATGCCGAGGAATGCGATGATCCACATCCAGAAGATCGCGCCGGGACCACCGATGAGGATCGCGCCGCAAGCGCCGACGATGTTACCCGTACCAACCTGCGCCGCTACCGCCGTAGCCAGTGCCTGGAAGGAGGAAAGACCGCCCGTTTTGTTGCCGCCCTTCAGCTTGATGTTGCCGAATACGTTCTTCATGCCCTCGCCGAAGCAACGCACCTGAACGGCCTTGGTCTTGATGGTGTAGAATACGCCGATGCCGACCAGAAGGATCAGCAGAATGTAGTTGGAAAGATACGTGTTGATTGTGCCTGCGATTTTAAGCAGGACTTCCTGGATTTTATCCATTTTCTTTTTTCCTTTCTGTTTTTGAAAATAAAAAAGTCACCGACAGTATCGGTGGCTCCGGGATAAAAGATATAGCAAACAGAAAGTCGGCGGTTTTCTGTTTCTCTGTCCTTTTGCCTGAGAGATTCGGCGGCATCACGCTCGCCTTGCACCTTCGGCACCCATTTAAGGGATTCTCCAGAGCTCCTCGGTCAATCGGTCTCTTGCGATTCCGAAAGCCTCTTAGGAAACTGTTGTGATGATTATAACACACTGTTTGGGATTTTGCAATACTTTTTTCCGAAAAATGTACGGTTTTTGACGAATTCGGCGGTTTTCTCAAAAGCAAACACCGTTTTTGTTCACAAGTTGTGAATTTGTGATAAACGAAAAACGCGCCGAGTGTTCTCCGAAAAAGGAGAGCCCTCGGCGTTTGCTTGTATTCCTATCTATAATGAAGAGAAATCAGCAGTACATTCCGTTCTTCGAGAGATACTGATAGAGCTGCTGGCCGTGATTCTGCTCTTCCTTCTGAATATGAGAGAGCGTGTCACGCAGGGTGGGGCAGTTAAATTCGAAAATGCTCACGTTATAAACCGAAGAAACGTGCTTTTCCATCGCGAGCGCATCCTTGCAAAGGAAAGCATCCTTCTCCTTTTCGCTCTGCGAGCAGGTGGAGAGAGGGGAATCGTAGGTTTGGCTCTGTGCCGTGGGTGCGGCCATGGACTGCACCTCCTCGCCGCCGAGGATGCGGTTGATCGTTCCGAGATGCCCCTCCTCCGTGGATCTCAAGGCGGAGAAGAGATCGCGCAGGGCGGGATCGGATGCCTCCTTCATTCCCTTTTCGTACTTTTCGATGCAAAGCTGCTCACTGCTTTTCAGATCGTTTAAGAGCGAGGTTTCCTTTTGGGTAAGCGTCATAGCAAAAACCCTTCCTTTCTTTTGAGATAAGGAAAGGATACCCAAAAGAAGGAAGGATTATGCGCGGATGCGCTCGACGTCGGGATTATACGCTGACGGCGAGGATCTCCATATCGCCCGTGAGGGTGATGCTTTCCTCGGTGGCGGGAATGAAAACGCTTTCGAGAGCCTTAATTTTTTGTCCGCAGATCTCTCCCTCTCCCTTGGTGCAACTCAGGCTGATAAAGCTGTCCTTGATGCTGAATGTGATCGGATTTGTAAACGAAACTTTGTATTTTCTTGTTTCAAAATACTCGCAAGCACCGATGACGCTCGGATCATCTCCTGCAATATTCTGCGCCTTATAGGGCGAGAAGGTGGCGACCTTCAGCCCTTTTTCGAGATGCAGAGGGCGCTCGTTTCCATCCTTGTCGCGGCGCTTATAGTCGTAAAGGCGGTAGGTCAGGGTGCTGTTTTGCTGGATCTCGAAGAGCATCACGCCCACGCCGATGGCATGCACCGTTCCGGGGGGGATGAAGTAGACCTCGCCGGGGGTGACGGGCTGGAAGTGGAGAAGCTCTTCCACCGTGCCGTTCTCGGCGGCGGTGCGCACCTCTTCTGCCGTGGTTTCTCTTTCAAAGCCGAGATAGAGCCCTGCGCCCTCGTCGGCCTCAAGGATATACCACATCTCGCATTTGCCGAACTGCCCCTCGTTTTCCAGCGCGTAATCGTCCGAGGGATGCACCTGCACGGAGAGATTCTTCTTCGCGTCGATAAACTTCGTCAGCACGGGAAAGAATGGAAAATGCGCGGCACGTGCGCCGTAGTCCTCCTTTGCGAAGGCCGCGGGAAGCGGCGTTCCGTCCGCGAGGGATGCCTCTCCTCCCTTCGTGAAGGAAAGCTCCCAGCTTTCCGAGATGCGCCCTGCCGCCCTCGTTTCGGGCGACTCCTTGCCGTATGTGAATAAGCGCTCTCCGCCCCAGAGGTCGGCGCGAAGATATGGCTTGATCGGATAAATTTTCATTTCATTTGCCTCCGTTTTTTCTCATTTTAGCATTTTTTTACATCTTTGTCAATGCGTGAGCGTTTATTTTTCGTTCAATTTATGCGCAATTGTTAATTTTTGCGAAAGCCTCTTCCATTTTTAAAATAAATATGTTAAAATATAATGGTATTACTGTGTACTGCGATTGTTGAAAGGAAAATTCTATATGAGTTCTAAAAAAATTACCTGCTCCCGCTTCAACAAGGTGGGCGGACAGGCGGTGCTTGAGGGAGTCATGATGAAGGCGGGCTCTCATACGGTGACCACCTGCCGAAGAGATGACGGCTCGCTTTTTGTGCATGACGGAGAATTCGTTTCGGTGCGAAAGAAGCATAAGTGGATGAACCTTCCGATTTTGCGCGGCGTGATCAACTTCATTGAGATGATGATTCTCAGCGTAAAGACGATGAACGTTTCCGCAGAGGCGATCGGTCTTGAAAGCAACGAGCCTACGCGTTTCGAAAAGTTTCTCAAGAAGCGTCTCGGCATTGCGATCACGGATCTGGTGATGGTGATCGGCGTGGTTCTTGGACTTGTGCTCTCGCTCTTTCTCTTCATGTTTTTGCCTACGCTGATCTCCGAGCTTATCAATAAGCTTGTCGGTGGCACGCTCGGCACGTGGCGCGCGCTGATCGAGGGAATTTCCAAAATGGGCATCTTCCTTCTGTACGTATATCTGATCGGCCTGATGCCGGATATCCGCCGCACCTTTATGTACCACGGCGCAGAGCATAAGTCCATTGCCTGCTACGAGGCGGGCTCGGAGCTGACGCCCGAAAACGCCAAGGGATACACGCGCTTCCACCCCCGTTGCGGCACGAGCTTTATGTTCTTCATGATCCTGCTCGGCATTCTCGTCGGCTTTTTGATCCGCTGGATCATTCCGAATCTCGGGCCTTGGGCGTATTTCGTGATCCGTCTTGCAATTTTGCCGCTTGTGGTCGGCATCGGATATGAATTTATCATGTTTGCGGGAAAGCATGACAATATATTCGTTCGCATCCTCTCCGCGCCCGGTCTTTGGGTGCAGAGCCTGACGACGAAGGAGCCCACGCTTGAAATGCTTGAGGTCGCCATCATTTCCTTGAAGTGTGCGATGCGCGATGAGGAGCCCGAATTCAAGACGTTTTATGAGGCACGCACTTGGGAGCCGAAGGCGGAGCCAAAGACCTCGATCGAGGAGGCGGAGGGCGCGGCAACGCTTTTTGTGGAGACCAAGGCCGAGCAGCTTCCGAAGCAGAAGGCGGATAGTGACGACGAGCTTGCGGATCTGACCGCTGCGGAGGATCAATGACGCTCCGTGAGGCGGCGGCACTGCTTCGCGAGGCGGGTATTTCCGATGCAATGATGGAGGCGCGGCTGCTTTTTTCTCACATTGGCGGTCTTGCGCAGTCGGCGCTTTACGGAAGCGATCCCGCCTTGGACGACGATCTTATTTTACCCTACGTGCGCCGCCGCGCGGCACGCGAGCCGATGGCGTATATCCTCGGTGAGCAGGGCTTTTACAGAGAGACCTATTTCGTGAACCGCGACGTGCTGATCCCGAGAGAGGATACCGAGATCCTGGTGGACTTTGCCGTAAAGCATCTGTCCGCCGGCTCGCGCTTTGCCGACCTTTGCACGGGAAGCGGCTGTATCGCGCTTTCGGTGCTGAAGCATACGGAGAATACCGCCGCGCTAATGGCGGATATTTCCGAGGGCGCACTTTCGGTGGCGAGAAAAAACGCCGAGCGCCTTTCGCTTTCCGCACGCGCCGAGATCGTTTCGGCAGACGTGCTGGATGCGGATTTCCATTCCTTCCTTTTTGAAAACGGACCGTGGGATGCGGTGCTTTGCAATCCGCCCTATATTCCAAAGGAGGTGTATCGCACGCTTGCGCCCGAGATCTTTTTCGAGCCGGAGGGTGCGTTCGTCGGCGCAGAGGAGGGGATGGCGTTTTACCGTATTCTGATCCCCGCGCTTCTTCCTTGCCTCAAGGATGGCGGCTTTATTGCCTTCGAGATCGGCTACGATCAGGCAGAGAGGATGCGTGCGCTTGCCGAAAAAAACGCCCTTGCCGCCGAGATCCTTTCCGATCTTTCGGGGCACGCGCGTGTGGCGGTGCTGAAAAAGCGCCCGTAGTCACTTATACACGATGACCGTCATATAATTGCCGTAGAGGTGATTGTATGAAGAAAACCATAGCTCTCCTGTTCGGGGGAAGAGGAGAGGAGCACGCGGTTTCCTGCCGCTCTGCGGCGGCTGTGCTCTCCCATTTGGATAAAAACAAATATCAGGTGATCCCCATTGGGATCGACCGCGCCGGCGATTTCTTCTTTTACAGAGGGGAGCCTTCGCGGATCGGAGCGGCGGATTTTCGCCGCGATACCGAGCATCTTTTTAAGACCTTTCCCATGCGCCTTGGCTCGCGTGGCGGCTTTCTTTGCGAGGGTGAGCTTCTCTCGGTGGATGCCGTCCTTCCCGTTCTGCACGGCAGAGGCGGCGAGGACGGAGAGATCCAAGGGCTTCTCGCGGCGGTGGGGCTTGCGTTTGTCGGCTGTGATGCGATGGCGAGCGCGGTATGCTTTGACAAGGCCTATACGAAGGCCGTGGCGGCATCGCTTTCCGTGCCGACGGCGCGGGGAATCGCCATTGGCGAGGATCTGCCGCTTGACGAGGCGTACCGATCGGTGTGCGCCGTGCTTTCGCCGAATGAGCCGTGGTTTATTAAGCCCGCAAGGCAGGGCTCGTCCCTCGGCGCATCGGTGGCAAGGTGTAGGTCGGATTTTGCCAAGGGCTACGATCTTGCCCGTGTATACGGCAGGGTTTTGGTAGAAGAATATATAGAGAATAAGACGGAGCTGGAGCTTGCGTTTCTTGAAAAGGACGGAAAGCCTCTCTTTGCGGGCCCCGGTGTGATTTCTTGCAAGGCGCCGCTTTATTCCTATGAGGAAAAATATAAGAACGCCGAGGCGGCCTCGGTTGAGGGCGCGGAAAAGGGCGTTGCCGACCGCGTGACGGAGTACGCGCGCGTGCTGACCGAGGCGCTTTCGCTTCGCTCCCTTGCTCGCTTGGATTTCTTTCTGACGGAAAAGGGACGGCTTGTTTTCAACGAGGTGAACACCCTGCCGGGCTTCACCGAGACCAGCCTTTATCCGCGGCTTTGGGAGGCGCAGGGGCTTTCCTTTACCGCACTTCTGGATATTCTGATCGGAGAAGCGATTGCTCGCTTTTCTTGACAGCGGCATCGGCGGTTTGACGGTGGCGAGATCCCTGCAAGCCCTTCGCCCCGATGCGGATATTCTTTATCTTGCCGATCGGGCGCATGCGCCCTACGGCACGAAGAGCGAGCGCGAGCTGCTCGTTATGCTGGAGAGGGCGATCCGCGCTTTGCTTTCGCGCGGGGCAGACCGCGTGGTGCTTGCTTGCATCACGGCGTCCTGTCTTTACGACCGATTGCCGCGGGATATTTCGCCGCGCGTGATCCCGATCTTGCCCTTTATGGCAGAGGAAATCGCAAGACAGAGCGGACGTGTTGGCATGATCGCCACGGAGGCAACCGTAAAAAGCGATGCGCCGATGCTTGCGCTTCGCCGCCTCGGCTGCACGCGCCCGATCGAAAGAAACGCCGCGCAAGCTCTGGTCGCGCTGGCAGAGGCGGGGCGCTTTTCCATAGAGGACGGCGCGGTGGAGACTGCACTCACGAATGCCATTTCGCCGCTCGTTTACCGAGGCGTGGATACCCTCGTGCTCGGCTGCACGCATTTTCCGTATTTCGAGAATGCGATCCGATCGCTTTACGGCGGTCTGAAAATACTGTCGCCCGCCCGTATCGGGAGTGAGGCGCTCGCAAACACCTTGCCGCCCGATCTGCTTTGCGGAGAGGGAAGGTTTTCCTACCTGGTATCCATGTGGGGCGGCCGCGCGGCAAAAGCATAAAAAGTATAAAAGGAGAGGACGTACAATGTCAAAGTACAGACGCGGAAGAATCAACGATGCGGTAGCACAGGAGCTGAACGTGGCTCTGCGCGACGTCAGAGAGCCTCGCATCGTCAACAATTTCGTCAGCATCACGAAGGCCTCGGTTGCCCCCGATCTGAAGATCGCAACCGTGTATTATTCCTGCATGGGAGATTTTAAGGAGGCGCTTTTCGGGCTTGAAAAATGCACGGGAATGCTTCGCCATCACCTTGCGATCACCTTGAATCTGCGTATCACGCCCGAGCTTCATTTCGTGAAGGATAACGGCATGGAGCACGGCGCGCATATCGCAAAGCTTCTTTCGGATATCGCCAAGGAGCGCGAGGAAAGAGAGAAAAACGCGCCTGCCGAGTCGCAGGAAGACTGATTTTTGGGATAAAGAAAGGAAACGAAAATGAAAGAGATCAAGAAGGCTATCATTCCCGCCGCAGGGCTTGGAACGCGTATGCTTCCTATTTCTCATGCCGTCCCGAAGGAGATGCTTCCGATCGTGGATCTGCCCGCGATGTATTATCTTGTGAAGGAAGCGGCCGAGAGCGGCATTACCGATATTCTGATCATCACCAACCGCGATAAGGAAGCGATGGAGAATTTCTTCGATCTTTCCATTGAATACGAGAAGGCGCTTCTTGCCAAGGGCAGGGACGAGGACGTGCGGATGCTGCGCGAGATCGCGGATCTTGCCAACGTATATTTTCTGCGCCAGAAGGAAACCAAGGGGCTTGGCCATGCGGTCGGCCGCGCGCGCTCCTTCGTGGGAGACGAGCCCTTCGTGGTTTTGTACGGGGACGATATTATTTTTTCCGAGAAGCCGGTCTGCCGCCAACTGATGGACGTGTACGAGCAGAGCGGAAAATGCGTGGTCGGCGTGAAGCCGGTCGCGCCCGAATGGGTATCGAAATACAGCTCCTTGAAGGTCGAGCCGGTGGAGGGGAGCAACACGCTTTTCCTCTGTGACGATATGATCGAAAAGCCGAAGAAGGGCGAGGAATTTTCAAATTATTCGATCCTTGGGCGCGTGCTTTTAACGCCCGACGTATTCGATATCATTGATGCTTTAGAGCCCGGCGCGGGCGGAGAATATCAGCTCACCGACGCGATCGCCAAAAAGGCGCGTACCGAGGGAATTTATGCGCTCGATTTTGAGGGCGAGCGTTTTGATATGGGTGCAAAGATAGGATTTCTGAAGGCCAACGTGGTCAGAGGTGCTGTGCATCCCGAAACCAAAGAGGAGTTTAAGGCCTTCCTCAAGGCTTTTGTAAAGACACTTGACTGATATAACGGTTCGCACAGCGACGGCCGAGGATGCATCGGCGCTCGCCGCTATGGAAGCCGTGCTGTTTTCGGATGCATGGTCTGAGAGCAGCGTGAGCGGCACGCTCGCATCGCCCCTTGCGGCGGCCTTCGTCGCAGAGTGCGACGGAGAATGCATCGGCTATCTTCTTTCCTCCATGCTTGCGCCGGAGGGAGAGCTGCTTCGCATCGGCGTGCATCCCGCGCATCGCAGAAGGGGCATCGGCGGCGCACTCATGAGGCGCTTTTTAAACGAAGCGGAAGGGCGCGGTTGCAAAGAGATTTTTTTAGAGGTGCGCGCGGATAACGCGGCCGCGATCGCGCTCTATCGCCAAAGCGGATTTCAGGATAACGGCATTCGGCGCGGATATTATAAGAACCCCACCGCGAATGCGCTTCTGATGCGCCTTGCACCGGATGAATAAAAGTGATGAAATGAAAACATAAGTTTGCATAAAGGGTGAAACCAATGAACATCTTGGCAATAGAAAGCTCCTGTGACGAAACGGCGGCCGCCGTCATTCGCCGCGAGGAGGACGGGTTTTCGGTGCTTTCAAGCATCGTAGCCTCGCAGATCGAAACGCATAGACTGTACGGCGGCGTTGTGCCCGAGATCGCGAGCCGCGCGCATATTGAGGCCGTCAGCACGGTGACCTACGAGGCGATGGAAAAGGCATCCCTTTCGGTTTCGGATATTGATCTCGTTGCCGTGACGGCACAGCCCGGGCTGATCGGCGCTTTGCTCGTCGGCGTGAATTTCGCAAAATCGCTTGCCGCCGCAAATCATATTCCTCTGGTGGCGGTGGATCATATCAAGGGGCATATAGCCGCCGCATACCTTGGGGAAAAGCCCTTGCCCGAGCCGCCGTTTCTCGCGATGGCGCTTTCCGGCGGACACACGGCGTTTTATCTTGTGGAGTCGTATACGGATTTTTCGGTGGTCGGAACGACGAGGGACGATGCAATCGGCGAATCCTTCGATAAGATCGGCCGCTTGATCGGCATTCCTTATCCTGCGGGCGCGGGCTTTGACCGCCTCTCGGCCGAAGGCTTTCTTTTGGCGACGGGAAAGGAAAACGCGCCGCTTTCGCTTTATAAAAAGAGCGCGGCGTATAAGGATAAAAGCATGCATCTTCCGTCCCCTGCGCTTGCGGACGGAAGCCTTGATTTTTCCTTCTCCGGCTTAAAAACCGCGGCGATCAACCTGCTGCACCGCTTTGAGCAAAGCGGCGAGGATTTCGACCGTGCGCTCTTCGCCGCACGGTATACTTACGAGGCGGTGGAGGCCGTTGCGAAAAAGGCCGAGGAGGCACTTTCTCGCATGGAGGTTTCGCATCTCGTGATGGCGGGCGGCGTTGCCGCAAACTCGCACCTCAGGAAAAGAATTGCCGAGGTGGCGAAAAAGGCAGGCGTCACGCTTCATATTCCCTCGCTCTCGCTTTGCGGCGATAACGCCGCCATGATCGGCGCGCAGGGGTATTACGAGTATCTCGCGGGGAACGTTGCTTCTTCCTCGCTGAATGCAAGCGCCGCTGATTCGATCGTATAAAATTTATAAAGGAACATATATATGGAATCCATTGATAAGGTACAGGGAATTGTTGAAAAGAAGGAGGAGCTCCTTCGAGGGACGGAGGTTTCTCCCGCAGTGATCCGCCGCTTGCCGCGCTATCACCGTTATCTCGGTGATCTGATCCGCGCGGGAAAAATGCGCATCTCCTCCAAGGAGCTGGCGTCGCTGATGGGCGTGACGGCTTCGCAGATCCGCCAGGATCTTAACTGCTTTGGCGGCTTCGGTCAGCAGGGCTACGGTTATAACGTGAAATACCTGCACAGCAAGATCGGCGAGCTTCTCGGCACGGATGAGGGCTATCGCACCGTTATTATCGGCGCGGGTAATCTCGGCCGCGCGCTGGCGGCTACGCACATGTTCGATCGACGCGGCGTGACACGTCTTGCTTTGTTTGATAACAATGCTTCGGTCATCGGCGCGGAAATTTACGGTATTCCCGTGTATCACGTGGATAGGCTCGGCGCATTTTGCGAGGAGAATAAGGTGGAGATCGGTGTACTGACCGTTCCCAAGGAGGCCGCAAAAAGCGTAGCGGACGTTCTTGTAAAATCGGGCGTGAAGGGAATATGGAACTTTGCCAACATGGAGCTGAAGGTGGAGGATCCGTCCGTTGTGGTGGAAAACATCCATCTCGGCGACTCGCTGATGACGCTTTGCTACGAGGTGAAGAACCGCTTCAGCGAGAGCGCGGAAGAGAAGAAATGATGACAACTTACATATTTAAGGCTTGGCCTGCGCGCGAGGTGCTTCGCGATTGCTCCAAGGAGGAGCTTGCGCTTCTTTTGCTTCTTTATACGGGCGGCGCGCAAACCGAGGACGAGCTTGCCGCAGCCTTGGATCTGCGTGCGGCACGCACGGCGGGAGCGCTTCGCTTTCTCGCCGAGGAGGGGCTCGTGCAGATGGCGGAGGACGGCGTTGCCTGTGAATTTGCTTCGCGCGCCTCGGCCGATGCCTTTGAAGAACGCGGCGGCGCGGCAATCGCCGCCACGATCCGCGATCATGCGCTGGCCGCGCTCCTCGAGGAGTGCGCCGCGCTTCTGAAGAAGCCCGCGCTGGAGCGCTGGGAGATCGAGGATATCACCAATCTTTATGAGCAGTATGGGCTTGGCGAGGAATTTATCGTGAGCCTCTTTGCGGATATGCGCTCGCGCTCCGCTTGCTCGGTGAAGGCACTTGTGAACCGCGCGATCGGTCTGCATAAGCAGGGGATCGACAGCCACGAGGCCTTGATGCATTATTTTGAAAACCGAGAGCAGCAGGGCGAGGCGGAGCGTACCGTGCGCCGCGTTCTCGGCATTAACGGAAAGCTTTCAGACGCGGAGTGCAAGCTCTTCTCCAAGTGGGTGCAGGATTTCGGCTTCGGAGAGCAGATGCTGAAAAAGGCCTACGATACCACCACGATGCAGCTGAGTGGAAAGCGCTCCTACGATTATATGGACGGTATTCTCACCCGTTGGTACGAGGCGGGCATTTTCAGCCCTGCCGATGCGGATGCCGAGGCGGAAAAGTTCAAGGCGGCAGCGGCGCAAACGCATGCGGCAGATGCCAAGGAAGCCCCCAAGCGCACGCGCCGCAAGGAAGCGCCGCGCTATGGAACCTTTGACACGATGGATGCCTTCCAGCGTGCTTTGGAGCGCAGCTATGGCGAAGAAAAAGATAAGAAATAAGTAATAAGCAAACAATTGTTTGCAAAATACAAAAATCTTGCCGAAGGAAGATCGAAGGTATGTATATTTCCGGTAATTATAAAAAGGTTAAGGATGAGATCGAAAATCGCCGCCTTAGCGCCGTTGCTACGGCAGAGCTTCATAACGAGGAGGTCAGAGCGCGCTCAAAGGAGATCCGCGAGATTGACGAGGAGCTGACGCGCACGGGGCTGACTATTTTTCGCACGGCCTGCGCAGGCGGTGATCTTGCCCCCATTCGCGCGCGCAATCAAGAGCTTTGCGAAAAAAGGCGCGCACTTCTGATCTCTCTCGGCTATGGCGCGGATTACACCGAGCCGCAGTATACCTGCAAGCTTTGCTCGGATACGGGCTACGTGGATACGAAAATGTGCTCTTGCTTGCGCGAGGGGCTGATCCGCGAGAATTTTCGCACCTCGGGCATGGGGGATCTTCTCACGCGCCAATCGTTTGATAATTTCGATCTTGAGCGCTATAAAAAGGACGGCGAGGAGGTATATCGCCGCGTGAAGGCAAACTTCACGGCCGCCAAAGCGTTTGCCGAGGACTTCCGCGAGAAGCGCGGCAACCTTCTTTTGATCGGCACGACGGGCGCGGGAAAAACGCACCTGACCACAGCCATTGCGCGCGCGGTGCTGGATCGCGGCTTCGACGTGGTGTACGATACGGCACAGAATATTATGGCCGCCTTTGAGCACGATCGCTTCCGCTCGGGCTATGCGCCCTCGGAGAGCAAGGCAGAAAAATATATGGAATGTACGCTTCTGATTCTCGACGATCTCGGAACGGAGTTCACCAACGCCTTCACGGTCAGCTGTCTTTACAACCTCTTGAACGAAAGACAGAACAAGGGGCTTTCCACCGTGATCTCCACCAACGTCTTACCCGATCAGTTAAGAGATAAGTACGAGGACCGCATCTACTCCCGTCTGATCGGCGCGGATTACCGCATCCTTTCCTTTGGAAATTGCAGTGACTTCCGCCAGATGAGATAATACGATAAAAAACACAGTCATCCATGTGCGTGTTATCCTTAACGGAGAACACGCAGCGATATAAATCCCTTGCGGGATTTGCGATATTCCCTTGCGGGAGCGATATAAGGCTACGCCTTGCGATATGCCCTTCTGGGCGTGAGGGGATTTATATCATATCGCATTGGAGCGAAGCGACAATATATCGCACGAGCAAAGCGAGTATATCGCGTTTGCATAGCAAACATATCGCCAAGCAGAAAAAAGAGATAACATTTCGGCTACGAACCGATTTGTTATCTCTTTCTGTTGTATAAGGATTTGGGCTTAGCCCATAATGCATTTGACCAGTCAAATGCGATGCTCGCACTTAGCAGTATTTTTCAATTTCTTCGCTAAGAACAGCACCCATGAGGATAGCTGTGTTTTTTTGAAGACGAATGATATTTTGGATTAAATAAACATAGCAAGGAAATGAGGAAGCGAGAATTTTTCTTCGATCATTCCGACGTTTCCACTGATCAATTTAAAAGCAATGCTTGGAGAAAATTCCTTGGTAAATGAGTCTAGCGATTTTGTCGCAGAGTTTCCGGCTTTTACTTCAATCGGAATTACTTCTCCGTCCTTTTCAATGACAAATTCCAGCTCGGAGCTTTCGCCGCACTTGTAGTAATGAAGCGTATAACCATTCTTCACGAGAGTTTCTGCAACGAAATTCTCGTAAATTCCGCCTTTCGCAAATCCTTTTAAAGTGCCGTTCAAAAGGGCCTGCTTGGTAGCAAAACCAAACAAAGCGAGTAAGAGTCCCGTGTCAGCCATATAAAGCTTAAATTCATTGTCCTTCTCGTATGCTTTGAGCGGCAAGGTTGGTAGTGTTGTGTTATAGCACATATATGCCATATTCGCATCGCGAAGCCATTGTACGCTGTCTCCAAATTTACGTGCAGTAGCTTTCTTTTCTACTTCGGAATATTTGAATTTCTTATATTCCTTGGCAAGCTGACGCGGAATGCTATCATAACACTGACGCACCTTTACCTTTTCGGCGCCCTTGGCGTGCTGAGCGATATCGTCTGCGTATGATACCAGTATCTTATCCTGTATTTCCTGTACCTTAGTAAAATCCTTGAACTTTGCAAAGCTCGCAACAACCTCGGGCATTCCTCCTACGACAAGATATTCACGAAGAAGGCTTTCGTATTTTTCGTGTATCTCGGGAGGAATCTTTTCCTTTGAATCATAGAAGGATTTTAAATAAGCAATCGTTTCATCCGTGTAACCGTACGCCCATAAAAATTCTTCGAAATCCAAAGAATACATCATCACCGTCTTTTCGTATCCTACGGGGATAGATTCAACAGGCTCCACTTCGTCATCGTCGTCTTTGCCGTAGGATAAACCAAGAAGGGAACCCGAAGCAATTATGTCATACCGACCGTCTTCTGCAAGGAATTTGAGTGCAGTACGTGCGCCGGCGCATTTTTGAATTTCATCGAGGAATATGAGAGTCTTGCCCGGAATCAGCTTAACACCGGGAATGTTTGCGGTTATTCTTTTGTAAATTTCTTCGGCGGTTTTATCTCCGTTAAAGATAACTTTAAGGCTCTTCTGTTCGTGGAAGTTGATCTCAACGAAGCTTTCGTATTCGTTTTTGGCGAACTTACGGATAAGGTATGTTTTACCTACCTGCCTTGCTCCTTTTACCAGAAGACATTCCTTCTTGTCCGAGTTTTTCCATGCGAGCAGTGTATCATACATTTTGCGTTTTAGCACAAAATCACCTCATTTTTTTGTATTCCATTATACCAAATTCTGTACGTCATTATACCATATTCTTGTATTATTGTCAAGTGTTATGCATGTTTTTGGATGTTGAAAAAATGAAATAATGCATATTTTAGGATACTAATACTCATAAATGATGCATATTTTTTAACATTTCGTGATTGCGTTTAAGCATATTTTAGGATGTACAAAGAGGAGAAAAATATATATTTTAGAAAAACGAAATCTCTCGCGCCTGTTGCTACGATAAAAAAACACAGTTCAACCACGGGGGATGACTGTGTTTTTTTGAAGGCGAGATCACTTGAGGAAATCCTCGCGGGCGGGGGTAAAGACGTCGAGCAGAGCGCCTGCCTCGAGGCAGGTCACGCCGTGCGCTTCGCCGGGGGCGGTGGCGTAGGTATCGCCGACGGAGATCTCGCGCGTTTCGTTTTCGACGGTGGCGAGAAAGCGTCCTGCAAGGACGTAGGAGATCTGCGAGTGCGGATGGCTGTGCATCGCGCCGACGGCACCCTTCTCGAAGCTTACCTCCACGGCCATTATTTTTTCATCGTGGGCAAGGATCTTGCGCGAAAGACCGCCGCCGAGGTTGGTTCTTTCTGCATCGGAATTATTTAGAAACATTTGTTTTATTTCCCTTGTGGATCGTTTTCTTTGCGATGTCGAGAATTCTGACGATCGCGGGGCTTGCCACGATGTTGGTGATCAGCTCGAAAACGAAATTGAGACCGACGAAGAAGATGATCAGATACGCGCCGACCGAGATCCCCTCTGCCGCCGCACCGCCGCCGACCGCGTCCATAAAGAAAATGACCGAGCCGAGAAGAAAGATGCCGGTGTTCACAATGGGGCATACGATCGCGCTTACGACGACCGCGAGATAGCGGTTGAACTTCTCAAAAAGATTGTAGGCAAGTCCTGCCGCATAGCCGGAGAGAGCGCCCTTCACCATTACGGTGAGGATCGTGCCGGGGATGCTGAGACCGAACCAGAATGCGGCATCGGGCGTTGCGAAGAAGATCGCGCCTGCCACGGCACCCAGCCACGCGCCCGAGAGCGAGCCGCAAAGGGTGGCGCCGATGACCACGGGGATCAGCGTCAGCGAGATCGATGCAAGACCGCCGATCTTGATAAAGCCGCCGAAATAAGAGAGAACCGCGACCATGGCCGTCAGCAATGCGAGCAGAACCATCTTTTCGGTTTGCAGTCCCTTTTTGTTTGTCTTTTGCATTGTTTTTTCCTCCTTGCCGCCGTCCATCCTCTGCGGTATAGGTGCAGAAGCGGATGCGTTTGTCTTTCGTATAAAAATTTTTCTTCATTATTATAGCAGATTTTTTCGTTTTTTTCAAGTGCTTGCGCGTTTCTCTGCTTTTTTTGATTTCTTTCGCAAGAAAAGTTTCTTTTGTTAATCGTTTGGATATAAATGGATATTTACTTTCCGAAAAATATCCTATATAATAAGGATAAAGCGAAATAAAGATCAGAATGCGGTGTCGGTCAGCATCATCTGCGAGCGCTCCTCGGAGGGGGCGTAGCCGAAGTATTCCACGTACCGCTTGTAGAAAGCGGGATAGGTGGAGAAGCCGCACCGAAGATGCACGGAGGTCGGCCTTTCGCCCGTGCGCAGGAGCTGCTGTGCCGCAAGAAGCCTTTTGCTCGTCACGTAGCGCATCGGAGAGATCTTCATCGCCGCCTTGAAGATGCGGGAAAAATAGTTTTTCGCAAGGAAGAGCGCGGCCGCGATCTCGTCCACCTCGTTGATCGTAAAGAGATTTTGGTTGATATATTCCAGCGCGCGCTCCACGATGGGAGAGTGCCTTTCGGGGGCGGAGAGAAGCGCCTTGTCTGCCATTTGCACGCTGTATAGGATCTCGCAGAGCAGAGCGTGAAGAAGATCCGAGAAGACGCCCTCGTCGCATTCGCTCTGATATTTTCCGAGCCTTTGGAAGCTCTCGATGATCAGAGGGCTTTCTGCGCAGTGGATCACCTCGCGGCGCCCCGATATGCGCTGGGCAATACGGGCGAGCGGATGCTCGGGCGCGATCAGGCAATTGTATCTTTCGTAGCCCTCTTCCGTGTTCAGCTCCATATAATGGTGGATCGCCGGGCGCGCGATGATCAGATCGTAAGGGCCGAATGCATAGCGCCTGTCCTCCATGGAAACCTGCCCGGTCCCTTGAAGAACGAAGAGAAGCTCGTAGCTGTTATGCGAGTGCGGATCAATGACGGACGGAGCCGCCGCATCGTGTCTGTACGAGAACGTCGGCATCGGGCCGAAGGAAAAAACGCCGTTCATATCATCCCTCTCTTTCTTTGTTTATTATAGAATACTAAATTTTTAACCCCGTGTCAAGATTGTTTTGGAATTATTTTTTGGTTTTTATTCAAAAATATTAACATAAATCCACAAAAGGAGATTCATTATGAAAAAGTTAAACGTGGCTATCATCGGCCAAGGCCGAAGCGGAAAGGGCATCCACGGCGCGTTCCTCAAGAAAGAGGAGAACGTATGGTTTGACGTGAAATACGTCGTGGACGAAAGCGAAAAGCGCCGCGGCATTGCGGCGACCGAGTGGCCCGATGCCGAGATCCTCGCTTCGCATACGGAGCTTTACGGCAAAAAGGATATCGATCTTGTGGTGAATGCGACCTATTCGCATTTCCATATTCCCGTTACCCGCGATCTGCTTGAAAACGGCTTTAACGTGCTTTGCGAGAAGCCCTTCGGCCGCACCGCCTACGAGTGCGATTCTCTGATCCGCATTGCAAAGGAAAAGGGCGTGAAGCTTTACGTATTCCAGCAGTCCTTCTACGCTCCCTTCTATCGCTTCCTGCTTGACGTGATCGAGCAGAAGAAGATCGGAGATGTGGTTGCGATTGATATTAAGTATAATAAGCTTGGCCGCCGTTGGGACTGGCAGACGCTGCAGAGCTTCCTTGGCGGAAACGCGTATAACACCGGCCCTCACCCCTTCGGCTTCGCTCTCGGCTTCCTTGGCTTTGCACAGGATGCGCACGTGGCTTGGTCGCTGATGAAGAACACCCCTCTTTTCGCGGGTGACTCGGATAACTTCTGCCGCGCGATCCTCACCGCCGCAGGCAAGCCTGCCGTTGAGGTTGAGATCAGCGATATCGACGCGTACACCGATTACACCATCAAGCTCCAGGGCACGGTCGGCACGCTGAAGTGCACGCCCGACGCGTATTCTCTGAAGTACGTTCCGCTCGATCAGAACGAGAAGCGCGAGCCCCTCATGACCTATCTTGAAAACGAGAAGGACGAGCCTGCCTACTGCAAGGAGCAGCTCACCACCGTGACCGAGGACGGAAGCTTTGACGGCACGGCCTTTGATATTGGAACGAGAGAGCTGTATAAGAATATTTATGAGAACATCACCGAGGGTAAGGATATGTACGTGACCGCCGCAATGGCATCCCGCATCGTGGGTGTCATCGAGGCCATTCACGCGCAGAATCCTATGGAAGTAAGATATTGAGAATATGGCAACCGAATTAAAAATTGCGATCGTCGGTCTCGGCGTGATCGGTAAGGTGCATGCGGCGGCGCTGAAGGCGCAGGGAAAAACGCTCTATGCCGTTTGCGATACCGATCCCGAGAGACTTCTCGACTTTCCCGATGCGCTCCGTTTTACGGATTATGAAACCATGCTGCGCGAGGCGAAGCCCGATGCCGTGCATATCTGCACCCCGCATTATCTGCACGCGCCCATGATCATTTCTGCGCTTGAAAAAAATATTCACGTGCTTTCGGAGAAGCCGCTTTGCATCCATAAGGAGGAGATCAAAAAGATCCTCGATGCACAAAAGCGCTCTGCGGCAATGCTCGGCGTTTGCCAGCAAAACCGATACAAGCAGGCAAATCTGTTTGTGAAGCGGTATCTGGAGGGGAAGCGCTGTACCCTCGGCTACGGAACGGTGGTCTGGGAGCGGAGTGACGCGTATTACCAAAGCGGCGCATGGCGCGGAAAATGGGAAACCGAGGGCGGCGGCACCTTGATCAATCAGGCGCTTCACACCATGGACCTTTTGCAATGGATGCTCGGTATGCCAAAAAACGTGGCGGCATCGGTCAGCAACCTGCATAACGAGCCTGCCGTCGAGGTGGAGGATAACGCGGTCTGTCTGTTCGGCGGAGATGCGCAGATCACTCTGCTTGCCACTACGGGCGCAGGCTTTGATCACCCCGTGGAGATCGTTTTGCAGGTGGATGGACAAACCGTTCGTATTCTGAACGATACGGTGTATATTGATGAGAAAGCCGTGGATTTCAAGGAGAGCGCATCCATGCTCGGCAAAAGCTGCTACGGCGTCGGTCATTCTCCCTTGATCGCTGATTTCTACGATTGCATCGAAAGCGGCCGCCGCTTCCCGATCGACGGAGAAGAGGCCGCCAAGGTCGTTCGCATGATCCTTGCATGCTACGAAAGCAAGGGGAAAAGAATCGCGATCGAGTAAAAAAGACTCCATTTTGCAAACAATTATTTTCAAAAAAGCATTCCCGAGGCAGCTTTTGCTTTGCCTCGGGAATTCTTTTTTTGTTTTTAAACATCAAGCGCAACGATATCCTCGACGGTCTCGCGGCGAACGGCGAGGGAGGCCTTTCCGTCCTTCAGCATCACCACGGCGGGGCGGGGAATGCGGTTGTAGTTGGAGGCCATGGAATACTGATAAGCACCGGCGGTCAGCATGGAAAGAAGCTCGCCGCGCGCAAGATCCGCGGGAAGGGAAACGCCCTCCTGGAGAATATCTCCGCTTTCGCAAAGGCGGCCGACCACCGAGCAGATCTCGGCCTGCGCACCGTCGTGCGGGAGAACGGGAAGCACTGTGTAGGGTGAGCCGTAGAGCGCGAAGCGCGGATTGTCCGACATGCCGCCGTCCACGGAAACGTAGGTTTTATAGCCGGGGATCCTCTTGACGCTTCCGACACAGTAGAGCGCCATACCCGCATCCGCAACGATACTGCGGCCGGGCTCGAAGGATACGGCGGGCATCGGAATGCCGAGCGCGAGGCAGGTTTCCTTCATTGCCTCTGCCACCGCGCAGAGCGTGCCCTCGATATCCGGCGCGGGCTGATCCTTTACGTAGCGAACGCCGATGCCGCCGCCGAGATCCAGCTCTCGCGCAAGGAAACCGTGCGTCTTATACATATCGCGGATAAAGGTCAGCATGATCTTTTGCGTGGAAAGATAAACCGAGGCATCGAAGATCTGCGAGCCGACGTGGCAATGAAAGCCCGCGAGCGAGATATGCGGCAGAGAAAGCGCAAGCGCGGTGATGCGCTCGGCCTGTCCGGTCTCGATGGCGGAGCCGAATTTGGAGTCCACCTTGCCCGTGGCTACCGCCGCATAGGTGTGCGGATCAATGCCGGGGGTGATGCGAAGAAGAACGCGCTGTTTGATATCTCGGCGCGCGGCCTCGCTTTCGATGGCGTAAAGCTCCTCCGCGTTGTCTGCAACGAAGGTGCCGACGCCGTGATCCATTGCGAAGGCAACGTCCGCATCGGTCTTATTGTTGGAATGAAAGTATGCTTGGGAGAGAGGGTATCCTGCGGCGTACGCCGTGTAGATCTCGCCGACAGAAACCACGTCGATATACATGCCCTCCTCTCGCGCGATCTCGTAGATGCGCTTGAAGGAGGCCGCCTTGGAGGCGTATTGCACGTGCCCGTGACCGCCGAAGGCCTTGTCCACCGCGCGAAGGTAGGTGCGCATCCGATCGCGGATGCGATCCTCGTCGTAAAGATATAAGGGGGTGCCGTAGGTCTCGGCAAGGGCGGTCAGATCCTGCCCCGCAAAGGTGAGCGCGCCCGCCGCGTCGCGGCCGACGTTTTCCGAGATCAGGTCCTCTTGATTTTGTATATTGATCATAGTCGTTTCTTCCGTATTAAAGCATTTTTGCAAGCATCTCTTCACGGGACATGGGAGAGAGCATGGCGGGGGGAATATCGAATACCGAAACCGCGCCGATCTTACCCTCGGCGTGCATGCGAACGATGGCGCGCGCGTAGGCTACGAGAACGGATGCGGTGAACTCGGGATTGGAGTCAAGCTTCAGGGAAAATTCCACGGTGTGGCGGTTCTCGCCCGCAAGCCCCGTATGGCCGCCGCGGATCACCGAGCCGCCGTGCGGCATGCCGCTATGGTCGCGGCGAAGCTCCTCGAGCGAAACGAAATGCACCGAGGTATCGTAATCGGCAAAATAGTTCGGCATGGTTTTGATCTCTTTTTCGATCCGTGCGGCATCCGCGCCCTCTTCGATCACAACGTAGCATTCGCGCTTGTGCTTTTCGCCCGTCGTAAGATCGGGATTTTCGCCCGCGCGCACCGAGGCAAGCGCGGATTCGATCGGCACGGTGTACTGCCTTGCATCCACAACGCCCGCAATGCGGCGAATGGCATCCGAATGCCCCTGGCTCACGCCTCTGCCCCAGAAGGTGTAGTCCTTGCCGTTTGGCAGAATGGAAGCGGCGTAAAGCCTTGCGAGAGAAAAGAGACCGGGATCCCAGCCCGCGGAGATCAATGCAAGCTTGCCGCCCGCCTTGGCGGCTTCGTTCACCTTTTCAAAATGTACGGGAATATTTTTATGCGTATCAAAGCTGTCGATCAGATTGAAGTCACTCGCGAGGGCAGGGGAGAGCACCGGAAGATCGGTGGCGCTTCCGCCGCAAACGATCAGGCAATCAATCTCCTCCTTAAAGCGTGAAAGCTCCTCTGCGCCGTATACCTTGGCGTCCGTCAGGGGCTTGACCGTGGAGGGGGCTCTGCGCGTGAAAATACCGACCAGCTCGATATCCTCGTGCATGCGAGCGGCAAGCTCAACGCCCTTTCCAAGATTTCCGTATCCGTAAATTCCGATCCTCATAATTCCTCCGCACGCTAAGTGCCGTGCTTTCAACTCGTTTTGTTTATTTTCCGTTTGCCACGATATCGTTCATCGTGTAAAGTCCCGCATCCTTGCCGCACAAAAATTCTGCCGCGGCAAGCGCACCCTCGGCAAAGAGCGCGCGATTGTGCGCCTCGTGCTTTAAGGTGACGGTCTGATTTTCGGTGGCAACGATCACCTCGTGAATGCCGACGACATTGCCCATGCGCAACGAATGGATGCCGATCTCGTTTTTCTCGCGCTTGCCCTGTCCCGATCTTCCCGAGTGGGAAAAGGTTTCGGGGCGCACGGAGGTGATCGCATCGGCGATCATAAGAGCCGTACCGCTGGGCGCGTCGATCTTGCGGTTGTGATGCGCCTCCACGATCTCGATCTCCGCCTCGGGCATGGTGAGCGCAACGGTCTTTGCAAGCTCGATGAGAAGCGCGATGCCGAGCGACATATTGCCCGAATAGAAAACGGGGATCTCCTTTGCCGCCTGCAGGATCGCTTCCTTTTCCTCGGGGGTGTGCCCCGTGGTGGCAACCACGACGGCAAGTCCGTTTTTCTTGCAGAAATCAAGCAATGCGGGCGCACAGCTGTGGTGCGAAAAATCCACCACGCAATCGACCTCTTTCACAGAGGAAATCTCGGAAAGCGCGGAAACGCAAAGCGCGTCCTTGCCGTCCGCCGAGGGATCAACGCCCCAAAGAAGGCTTGCGCCACGGTAGCCCTTATCGCAAAGCGCCGCTACCTCGCGGCCCATGAAGCCGCATCTTCCGTTTAAAAGTATATTCATAAAAGTTACCCGATAATTCCTTCTTCTTTCATAAGAGCGAGCAGCTTCTTTTCATTCTGCGGCTCCATGGGCGTTAAGGGCAGGCGCAGATAATTCTCGCCGTAGCCCATAGCGGCAACGGCCGCCTTGACGGGAATGGGATTGACCTCGCAGAAGAGCGCGTCGATGAGGGGGAGCAGGCGAAGCTGTGCCGCCAGCGCCTCGGCGCATCTGCCCTCGAAGTAATCGGTGCAGATCTTCTTGGTCTCGGCGGGCAGGATGTTCGAGAGCACGGAGATAACGCCCGCGCCGCCCAGCGAGAGAATGGGAACGATCTGATCGTCGTTTCCGGAATAGATATCCAGCTTATCCCCTACGAGAGAGGCAAGCTTTGCGATCTGCGAGATATTGCCGCAGGCTTCCTTGATGCCCACGATGTTGGGATGATCCGCAAGGGCGAGCACGGTCTCGGGAAGGAGATTGCAGCCCGTGCGCGAGGGCACGTTATAAAGAATGCAGGGCTTGGTGGAAGCATCCGCAATGGCGCGGAAGGAGGCCTCCATGCCCTTCTGGGTGGCCTTGTTGTAATAAGGTGTAACGAGAAGCATGGCATCCGCGCCCACCTCGCAGGCAAATTTCGTAAGAGAAATGGCGTAAGCGGTGTCGTTCGAGCCGGTGCCCGCGATCACGGGGATGCGCCCGGCAACCTTTTCCACGCAGAAGCGGATCGCTTCCTTGTGCTCCTCGTCGGAAAGCGTTGAGCCCTCACCCGTGGTGCCGACGGCAACGATGGCATCCACGCCTGCCTCGATCTGCATTTCGATCAGGCGGGCAAATTGTTCGTAATCCACGCCGTCCTTGGTCAAGGGAGTGACGATGGCGGTGGCTACGCCGCGAAAAACTGTGTTCTTCATGATTTTTTCCTCTTATATTGTATTTATTATTTTGCTTGGGAAAAGAAAAAAGGCAGTCGCACACCACATGCAGACTACCCGGCGCAAAACAAAATACGGACGAAACCGCCAATAAAGAAATGCTCAGGATAGCTCTTCGCAAGGATTTGCGACAACAGAACGGATATTCTCCGAGCTGCCAGCCAAGATGCATGCCAACGCATCCGCTTCGGCACCCACGCCTTTTTCGCACAGCCTTGGCGGCTTTTTTTCGTGCGATACTCTTCGTGCAGTGCGCCTCTATCTCATTATAGTAGAAGTATAGCATAACCTTCCGCGCTTGTCAATCCCTTTTTTTACTTTTTTAAGAAAAGCGGTCTTTTTATAATCGTTGCAGCTTGTTTTTAATAAATCCCCCAAAAACTATTGACAGGATTTGAAAAACACGATATAATTATATTACGAAAAAAAGTAGAAATATTCTTTTTTTAGAAAGAGGCGCTTATGCAAATCAAAAGACAGACTTATTTGAACAGACTCATAAATAAAAAAGGAAACGGACTTATTAAGGTCGTAACGGGTGTCAGACGTTGCGGTAAGTCTTATTTGCTTTTTAACCTTTTTCACGAGCATCTTTTGGACGAGGGCGTAGATGAATCACACATTATAGAAATTGCTCTTGACGATAGAATGAATATTAAGCTTCGCAACCCCGACAATATGCTTGAATACGTAAGGGGCAGAATTACCGACAAGGATACGTATTACATTATTCTTGACGAGGTGCAGCTGCTCCGAGAATTTGAGGACGTGCTTAATAGCTTTTTGCATATCAGAAATGCCGACGTTTACGTTACGGGCAGCAATTCAAAATTCCTCTCAAGCGACGTTATAACAGAGTTCCGTGGCAGAGGTGATGAAATCCGCGTCTATCCATTGTCATTTTGCGAGTTTATGTCGGTATATGATGGAACTGTGGATGAAGGCTGGGACGATTATTTCAATTACGGCGGTTTGCCGCTTGTGCTTTCTTGCCCGACTCCCGAAGAAAAATCCGAGTACTTGATTTCACAGTTCAAAAAAGTATATCTGTCGGATTTGATTGACCGTCATAAAATTCGCAACGCAGATGAATTTGACGAGCTGCTTGATATTTTGGCATCTGCCATCGGCTCGCTTACAAATCCTTTAAAGCTTGCAAATACATTTAAGAGCGTAAAAGGAAAGACCATTAGCGATAAAACGCTCAAAAAGTATCTTGACTATCTGATTGACGCTTTCCTTGTAAGTAAGGCAAAAAGATATGACGTTAAAGGCAGAAAATATATAAATTCTCCCGCGAAGTATTATTTTGAGGATGTCGGACTTCGAAATGCCCGTCTTGAATTTAGACAAACCGAAGAAAATCATATTATGGAGAACATCATTTATAACGAGCTTCGTATTCGAGGATTCCGCGTTGACGTTGGGCTTGTTGAGCATTATGGAAAGGACGAAGAAGGAAAGTCCACGAAAAAGCAGCTTGAGGTTGATTTCGTAGCAACCAAGGGGAGTAAAAAATACTATATACAATCAGCGTTTTCGATGTCTAATCCCGAAAAGATCGAGCAGGAGCAACGCTCTCTCAAGAGCATAAATGATTCCTTTAAGAAAATTATCGTTGTGCGCGATAATATTAAGGTCAGGCGAAACGATTACGGCATCGCTACGATGGGAATATGCAATTTCCTTCTTGACGAAAACAGCTTGGATTTGTGATAATGCATATGTAAAAAATCCCCCGAAACGGAGATTTCTCCGGTTCGGGGGATTTAAAGCGTTAGTAAAGCTTAACAGGTAGCTTTTGATTACTGAATACCGAAGAGCTTGCGAAGGGTATTTTGGGCATCCGCATCGTCAAGGTTGTTGATCGCGGCGATGACCTCTGCCTTTTCCGCCTCGGGAAGCTCAACCTCGTTGCCCTCTGCCTCCACCATGTTTTCAAGCATGGGAAGCACCAGGGTGCTTTCTGCAAGGTCGTTCACGAGATCGGTGATCGTAACCTCGCTCTCCTCGCCATTCTCGGCGTAGTCCACAAAGTCGAGCACGAGGTTGCCCTCGGTCTCAAAGCTGATCTCGCCAAAGTCGATATTTTCAAGCTGCTCCACAATCTCGGGAGGAAGCTCCTCGCTGCCCGCCGCTTCGCTGACGAGGGTGGAGATCATCGTATTGATGGTTTCCTTGGCCTCGGCGGACATGTTATCCTTGATCGTGTCCAGCTCCTTGAAGGTGTCTCGCAGCTCGCTGCGGTTTTCCTCGGTCAGTCCGTTCGACATATCAATGTTACTGATGGATTCCATTGCGCCCGCAAACTTTATACCGGCCTCAACCACCTCAACGGTGCCGGAGAGGGAAACGTTCTTTCCGTCCTCGGTCTCGCTTGCGGCAAGTGCATCGTAGAAGTCGCCGCCGATGGAGGAATAAAGCTTGGCGATCGAGCTGTCTGCATACGCTTCAAGATCAATTCCGTTCTTCTTCAGCTCGGCAAGATCTTCTTCGGCAAGGAGTGCCTCGCCGCCGATGGGCGTGGTAAGTGCACCGAGCACCTGAGAGCAATTGCAGAGCAGACCGTTCAGGGGAGCGCAAATGCAAAATGCAATGAGAGCACCCTGCAAAAGACCGATCAATGCACCCGCACCTCTTGCGGAGGGCTTCGGAAGGAAGAAGCCGATGATGAAGAAGATCACCTCGGTGACGAATTTCATAACGAGCACGGCAATGATGAAGAGAAGAACGGTGAGAAGGCTTTCGAGCAATGAGCCGAAAAGTCCAGCGAGTGCGCCCGCCTCGGCGGCCGCCTCTTCGAGCATTGAATTGATGCTTTTGCCGTCAAATTCAAGCGCCATAACGGCGGATACGTAGGCTTTTCTTCCAAACCATGCAATTGCAATGCCGGCGCCAAGCGTGATGAGACGAACGATGCTACGAGTGGCACCGCGCATCAGACCGAACAGAAGGCCGAAGACCGTAAAGAACAAAGTAATGCCAAGAATAACTGTTGTTAAGATATTATCCATTGTTTTTTCTCCCAATGTTGTTTTTTTCGATTTGAGACCGATACAATCAAATTATAGCACAACTCATTTGAAAAAGCAAGAGGATTGCCATATTTTATTCACAGATTGTACTTTTTTGTAAATCGGTCAAGCGGTTGCGGTGATCTTGCCTGCCGCGGCAATGACATTTTTACCGTTCAGATTCAAATAAACGTCGGTCGCGGTGGGATTATATACGCTCTTTCCGTCCACGTCAAAGACGAGTGCGTTGTAGGCCGAGATATAGGACATGATCTCGCCGTTCGTGGCGTAAAAGATATCCTCTCTGCCGCCGATATATGCGGCAAATTCCTCGATCACTTCCCAGTTGTTGTTATGCTTTTCGTCAAACTCATAGGAATGTCCCCAAAGGTAGAAGAGCGCGGGCTCGTCGCGGTAGGTTTTTTCCTCCGCAAAGCGTTTTGCAAGCTCCATGAGCCTCGGATCGTTGTGGTGGCAGGTGGGATCCCAAAGGAGCGGCTTGGTCGGAAGCGAGAAGGTGCGCGTGCTCGTTACGGTTCTCGAATAGGTGATGCCGCAGTCCGCAAGAAGCGAAACCACGCGATCGTCAAAATCTCCGTAGGCGTAGGCCATGCCCGTCACGGGCGCACCCGTCAGAGCCTCGAGATTTTTTCTGTCCTCCAGAATTTCCGCGATCAGCGCGGGCGCTTGCAGGGCGCTGAGCGCCAGATGCTTATAGCCGTGCACGGCGATCTCGTGCGCAGAGGATGCATAATGCTCGATGATCTTATCCTCGGGAAGGCGCGTACCAAGACCGAAGAGGCCGGAATTCAAGTTGAAGGTGCATTTGATGCCGTTGGCGTTCAAGATCTCCATCAGGCGAAGGTCGGCCACAACGCCGTCGTCGTAGCTTAAGGTGAGCGCCTTACTCAAAAAGCCGGGGTAACGAAGATATAAATAAGGATGCTGTCCCATGTTTGTTTCTCCTTTTTATGAAAACAAATGTTTACAATATGGTGGTTTTTCCTGCGGCGGCACAGAGGTTTTTGTCGTCCTTAAAGAAATACACGTCGAGCGAGGAGGGGTTGTAAACTCTTTTGCCCTCGGCATCGAAGCGAAGCGCGCGGTATGCGTTCATATAGGCGATCAGCTCGCCGTTCGTTACGTACCAGAAATCCTCTCTTCCGCCCATGAAGGAGGCAAAGCGCTCGATAATATCCCAGTTGCCGCCCTCCTCAAACTCATAGGAATGCCCCCAAAGATAGAAGAGAAGCGGTCGGTCGTTGTCGCTCGTGTTCTCCGCAAAGGATTTTGCAAGCTCCATAAGCTTCGGATCGTTATGGTGGCAGGTGGGATGCCATGCAAGGGGTTCGGTCGGGGTGCGGAAGGAATGCGTGGAATGCACGGTGCGCGCATAGGAAACGCCTGCTTTTCTTAAAAGCTCGATTACGCGGTTATCGTAATCTCCCATGGCGTAGGCAAGCCCCGTCACAGGGCGGTGAAGGATCGCCTCCAGCTCGGTTCGGTCACGCACGGCCTCATAAAGCACCTGCGGCGAGGGAAGCGCCGTCATCCATTTGTGCTTATAGCCGTGTGCGGCGATTTCGTGCCCGCGTGCGGCAAGCGCGGCAAGCTCCTCTGCGATCAGTCTGCGCCCGGGGATGCGCGTCATTGGTGCGCCGAGATAGCCCGCATTGACGTTGAAGGTGCATTTCAGCCCGTGGCGGTCGAGAATATCCGCGAGGCGGAGGTCGGGGGTGATGCCGTCGTCATAGCTTAAGGTGACGGCCTTGTTGCGAAAGCCGGGGTATCGCATATAGAAGGATGGATCTGCCATACGGTATCTCCTTTTGAAGTTTTTCGGTTATTCACTATTATAAAATACGCGAAGGAAAAAATCAAGAGATATTTGGAATATAGATGACAACCAATGACAAAAAAACAAAAAAAGATATTACAAAAATACATTTACATTTTTTTTGGCGTGTGTTAGAATGGTGCATAGAAAAGCAAAAAATGAAACCGAATAAAGGAGCTTTCGTTATGGAACTGATCACCCTGCAAATGGATCTCGGCCGCCAGAAGGAAACGGTGGAATATATCAAATCCTTCGTGGATTTTGCCAAGGCAAACGGCTATAATTCCATTCTTTACTATATGGAGAGCGCCGTGCGCACCGAGGATACGGCGTTTTTAGATCCCGAAAAAACCTTTTCCTTGGAGGAAATGCGCGAGATCGTTGCTTACACCGAGGGGCAAGGGCTGCTTGCCATTCCCGGCTTTGAGAACCTTGCGCACATGGATCAGTTTCTTGCCACCGAGGAATACGCGCATCTCGCGGAATGCAGAAACGGGCAAAACAGCCGCTACTACGCGCAGGGCAACGGCACCTGCGCTTGCACCTCACAGCCGGATTTTTATCCTCTGATCGATAAATACGTAGAGGACGTAATGGCCGTGTTCCCCTGCGAATACGTGCACATGGGAATGGATGAGATTTTTGATTTTGCCACCTGTCCGCGCTGCCAAAAGCGCATGCATGACGAGGGGAAAACGAAGGATGATCTTTTCGTCGAGCATCTTCTGCATACGCACGCGCTGATGAAAAAGCACGGAAAGACCATGATGATGTGGGACGATATCTTCGAGCAGATGGACGTGGTGGATCGCCTGCCTCGCGACATCATCTTCACCAACTGGAACTATGCCTTCGTGGGGGATGAGCCGCGCGGCCACTGGATGAACAGAGAAAAGCGCGACTGGTTTGCTTACTATGAAGCGCTCGGCTTCCGTTATATGTTCTGCACGATGGCGCATCAGACTTCCACTACCTTTAACACGGATTCCTTCACGGAGTATGCAAGACGTTACAATCCCATGGGCGCCTTGATGACCTGCTGGTGCCATGCGACCGACTTCTATCTCGGCGGATATCCGCACATTGCGCTTGCGGGCAGAGAGTGGAGCGAAAACCGTATTTATAGCAGAGAAGAGCGCCGCGCGCTGTTTGCCGAGATCCTCGGAAGCGAGGAGGCGGCAAGGCTGCTTCTCTCGATCCAGCTTCCGTACTTCTTTAACTACTTCCGCAATAATATCGCAAGCTTCACCGAGGAGAATAATTATATTCTCAACGGGCTTCGCCTCCAGCTTGCAGAGGCGCTCGAGCGCTTGGACGAATACTATGAAAAGGCCGAGGGACTTGCAAGGGATATTCTTGCGGATTCCTTCGCTTATATGCAGCATTGCTATCGCACCGTGAAGCTTGCCGAGATCGGCACGCAGATCTTCGATTGCTACGTAAGAGAGAGCGAGGATTTCTCTCGTCCCTTCGCGGGCTTGGATGCGCTGGATGCCCTCAGCCGTAAGGCCAAGGAGCGGCTGGATCTCGTTTGGAAAAAGCACCGCCCCGGCATCTTGAGCACGGACGATCAGTATGAGAAAAAATACGCCGCCCTTGCCGCCACGGTTCAAACGGTGAAGGAAACGGCGCTCAAAAACAAGGGGTGCATGGTTTTGACGGCGGATCTTATGCTGCATTGCGGCTACGGCAACCCCCGCTTGGGGCTTTCCGTGAAGTATAAGGGCACAAACGAGGAAACGGTGCTTTATTCCTCCATTCTGAAGCCCGGTATTCACACGATGGATGCAGGCTCGAATTTCCCCATGCATTTTGCGATCCCCGAGGGTGAGATCGAATGCGCGCTTCTCTCGATATACGGCGAGGGCACGCTTTTCCCGATGAACCTGCGCTATCGCAAGGGCAATAAAAAGATGGTCGCCGCCACGGTGGAAAGGGTATCGGGCATCGTCAAGGACGAGCAAAACATCCTCTACAACGATTCCCGCTTTGCCACCCTCGGCAATGATGACGCGATCGCGCTCTTCAACCATTACGAGCTCGACCGCGTGCGCCACACCGTGAAGATCACCTTCAAGGATCAGATGGAATATAGAATTAAATAAAAATCCAACAGTTCTCACATGAGGTATAATGCATTTTTGCGTTGCGAATGTCGAAATGTAAAAAAATATCGAGCATTCATCTTTTTTGCTATTTGTACATTATATGTACACAAAACTTTGCATTTTTTATATTTTTCTTTGCTTTTTAGCGTGGAAGGATTTGTAAAGCAATCAAAAAAAGAAAAAGCCTTGCGTTTCTGAACTGAACCCGTAAAAACAGACATTGAATAAAAAAGCCTCTTGTAGTAGAATAGAAATATCTACTGCAGGAGGTTTTTTGTATGGGAAACAGAAAAGGACAAAAGAATTACCCGCCGAGAATAAAAGAAATCATCAGAGAAGTCCACTTGACAATGCTTGTGCTGAAAATTTCTTCAGCACACTCAAATCCGAGTGGCTTCACCGGTACACACCGGCGACCAAGGAGGAGGCTCGCCGCCTCCTTGGTGAATACATTCATTTTTATAATTACGAACGTATTCAGCTAAAAACAAAACTGACACCGTATGAAAAACGATGTCAGTTTCAAGAAATAACGAGCTTTTAAGAGCAAATCAAAGCTATTCTACGAAATGTTTTTTTATTTCGTGTCTATCGCCTTGGGTTCACTCCAAAGATTTATGCTTCGAGCAGTTTTTTATTCCGTTATTCATTCATCAGCCGGATTGAGGTAGGAAGCAAAGCAACACCACATATGGTGTTTACAGGCATGTTACCATCCTCACTCAACCATTCATCAGCCATATAGATGCAT
>JAZQTA010000047.1:0-11013 GCA_045630385.1 Eubacteriales bacterium
AGGAGTTGGTTAGGAATCATCACACCTCATCCGTCAGCCGACAAGCGGCTGCCACCTTCCCCCACTGGGGAAGGCTTATTGTCATTCTTACTCTCAATTATAGTGGGAAAGGTTGCCCAAGGCTTTTGCTTTGCAAAAGCCAGCGACTTGAGTCGCTGGCTGGTGATATTGGGCTTTTAGCCCTTGTGCATACCACCCGTTTGACGGGTGGTTATGATTGATTTAAAAATGCGGTGCGAAAACTATATCAACGTTTTGGATGCATACTTTTCTGTTTCTGTTTTAGAAAAGGAGCAAATTACAATTCAAGTAAAAAAAGAACAAAAAACGGTAGAAAAGGAGAAAATAAGCAAAAAATGCGTAAAGGCGCTTGGCTTAGCGTACCGTTGCGAGCGATCACGTCATTTTAGAACCGCGCGCGGCGAAGCAAAGCGCGGTAAGATGATACGGTAAGATGGTACGCGGTAAAGTAATAAACGACTTGCGGTTTTTGCAATGAAAATCGAAAAATGATGCAAGGATTTTGCAAGCATAGTTCGTGCGGTCGCAACGCCGCTTGGTGCAGTTCGATCATGGGCATGTGCGGCGCGTGTCATGCGGTGTTTTTTTGCTTTATCTCTGAAAATAACGCTGTTTTTTCGTCAAAATGCCTTGTTGCGGCTTTTTATCATGATCTAACGCTCTTTTATTCTAATATTGATGCTGTGCTGTTGTGTTCTGCTTTTGACAATATCGCTGTGATATCGTGAACATACCGTTTTTGAAAAGCTGTTTTTTGGCATGCATGCCGGCGATATTGGAAGCTAACCTGAATAAAAATGATGCTTTATAAGGCCGTTACAAGGGAATGCGCTTCATCGCTTTTTGTTGCAATGCTGCCGCCAAGCAATTTTCAACGGGAGCGTTGTGCGCGGCGCTCGGAGTGAAAGATCGGAGTGAAAGGTTGGAGTGAAAGATTAGAGCGAGAGATGCGAAACGCTATGCAAAATGGGCAATGCGCGGCTTTGAGAAAGACGAAAAACAGGGGGAGCGAGTCGAAAGAGAGCTGCCGCATGCGCTCGATGATCGGGGGCTATATGCTTTTCTTTATAAAAATGGAGCATTTTCTAAAACGAGGGAGATTTTTGTAAAAAAATGAGTATAAAAGCATTGTTTTTGCGGCAAATTTCCGCAAAATGCGAAGAGCGCGCTCTCCCACAACAGAGACACAGCGTGATTGTAGCGCTTGTTTTTCTTTACGGCATGGCGATCCGGGCAGGCTTTGCACTGCAAAAAATAATATGCTTGCGTGATTGGTTCGTTTGGCACTTTTTACTTCTTAAAGAACGGAACACGATAAAACATTGGATTACGAATACGCGTGATATCTCGCACAAATTGTTATAATTGTGCGCGGTTTGTTGCGGTGCATACGCGGGATCATGACATCATGCTCACGCAACGCCCGATCAGAGCTGTTCCCTTCTGTTTTTATGATTTATATTATTGTTTCACGTGAAACAATGGCTCTCCGATTGTGTTGTGAGAAAAAACGCGTGCCGTATGTGTTGTCGGTAACGAGAGATATGTGCAAATACTCGCGAAAAGGAACCTCTCTGTTGCCGATAATGCTCCGCATCGGCAAGCGAATGTTGAAGACGAATGTTTCACGTGAAACAATTGCATCACGCGCGGTTGATCACGGCACATGTGTGGGGGTTGTGCCACAAAACGAGCAAATTGCGCTTTTCTCTGTGTTACGCATCGTATTGTTTCACGTGAAACAATACGATAATTTATAACTACATTAGGATGTGAGATGCGCACCCTGTGTTGCTATATGGAATGCAGTCCATGGAGTGGGGCGAGAGCGCTCGGCAAAAGAATGCTTTTTGATCTGCTCTGTTGCGAAAAACGAAGGCAAAAAGCAATGTTCGCGTGAAACATTGTGCACTTTTACGCAGAACGGCTTGAATGCAACGAAAAAACTGCGTAAATTTCGGTAAAAAACGTTTTAAACATGGTTGGATTGAAGAAAAAAGTGGTGGGATTGGAGATGAAATGTAAGGAACATGCGCGGAACGAAAGGAAATCACACAAAACACGATAGAGCGGAAGGTGGCGAAAAACAATAGAAAAGCGGGCTTTGGTGTCAAGGAAATGGCAAGGTTTGCGGTGAGACGATGGGAGCTTTGGGTAGAGAGGGGTGATTTTTTTGGCAAAGAGACCATAAATTGTGCCGGGTGTATGCACTACGCTTCACGGATGGTGAGATCTGCTTGCTGTAGTATGAAGTGCGATAAGGGAAGAATAACTGCTTTTTAAAGAAAAAACAGAAGATAATGGTGTAAAACGGATGTTCGGAGGCAAAAAACAGCGTAGAACGAGGCAAAAAAGCTTAAAATGAGGCAAAAAACGGTTAATACGAGCAAAAAACGGTTAATACGAAGGCGGTGTTGATATCTATAACGAGAGCCGTGCGCGGCGGCGCGGCTTATGGGCTCGAGAGAAACGAGTTTGCCTTTTTAGCCTTTCTTGGCCTTGTATCGCGGAATGCGCCGTTGATGCCCACACGTGCGGTGGTGCTTTGTTGCAATAAATGTTTCACGTGAAACATTTAAACGTGAAAAAAGGCTGTTTTGTGGTAAAAGAGTGGTTGTTTTGCGGTAAAAGAGTGTAAAAACAGAGCAAAAATGACATAAAATGGGCTTAAAAGCCCAAATGGTGAGATGTTTTCTTTGGCTACCGACTGTTCTTTGATGGCAAAATGTGGTTTTTGGGGGATGCGTTTTGGGAGCTTTTTTGTATCAATGCGCTAAGGTTTTTGGGCCTTTTTCTCTCGATATATGGTATTTCTGCGTTTTTTTGCAAATAATTGTGTGTTTTTTGTGTCTCGGGTGTTTTTTCTATCTTTTTTACTTTATCCGAGGTTTTTCTGTGTTTTTTGCGTGGTTGTTTCCTTTTTTTGCGTGTTTTCGGGCTTTTCTTGGATTTTTTGCGTTTTTTGCGTTTTTTCTTTATTTTTTTTGAAAAATGGAAAAATATGGTAAAATAACGCTTTTGCGATTTTGCTCAGGCGATTTATGCCTTATTTTCGCCCTATATTGAATATTTGTGTTGTAAAATATACGAATTGTTGAGAAATAATCTCGTTGTGCGCGAAAATAATGCTTTAAAAGTGGTGGGAAATGCGCGTTTTTTGCGTGTCATTTTCTTTTAATTCGTAAAAGATGCGAAATAAAACAAGCGTTTTAACGGCGGTTTTTGGCGCGTTTTTGGTTCGGCTTTTGCATTGGTGCGACCGCCTTTTGAAAGCAAATTTGAGGCGTTAAATTTTTTGGACGTGCGTTCGCTTTTGCGAGGCTATTTTTTTGTTTGTGGGGAATTGCGTTTGTTTTGTTGTAGGATTATATTGCGTAGGTGTGGAATGCGAGATTATAAACGTGTGTTTTTTTTCGGAAGGTGGAGGAGGAGAAAAAAGTAATAGGCAATAGTGAAGAGTGAAAAGGTAAAGGGGCTATTTATTTTAAAATACAAATGCTTTTTTGGTATTGCAAAAAGACTGCGCGTGTGGTATAATTTACTATACAATGCAGAAAAGAAGCTTTTTCGGAGGATCGCATGAAAACCACGCTGTATCTTGTTCGGCATGGGCAGAGCGTTGCCAATCTTGAAAAGCGCGCGCTCGGCGTTGTGGATATGCCGCTTTCCGAGCTTGGCCGCCGCCAAGCAGAGGCAACCTTCGAATATATGAAGGATACGCATGTGGATGCGATCTATTCCTCGCCGCTTTCGCGCGCATATAACACGGTTTTGCCGCACGCCAAGCATCGCGGCATGGAAATTCACACCGTAGACGCCCTAAAGGAGGTTGATCACGGCCTTTGGGAGGGCATGCTTGAAAGCGACATCGTGAAGCGCTGGCCGTACACCTTGACGGAAATGTGGGAGAAAAACTTCGGCGTTGCCACCGCGCCCGGAGGCGAAAACGTGCAAAACGCCGCGACGCGCATTATAAACGCTCTGAAGGAGATCGCAGAGCGCCATGCGGGGCAGGCGGTTCTTGTCGGCGGTCACGGCTGTGCCTTCCGCGCCGCAACCGCGAGAATGCTCGGCGTAGCGCCCGAGCGCGTGGGAACGGAGCATCCGTATCCCGCAAACGCCTCGGTCACCACCGTTATTTATGAAAATGGCGAATTTGTGGTGGAGCGGTATTCAGAATCGGCACATTTATCCTCGCTTTGTGGGGCGCGCAAGCCGAAAAACAATGAAAACAAAGTCGATAATGCGTTTTTTAAGTCAGCAAATCAGTAAACGGAGCGTATCCTTCGCTCTTCGGGCGCTTTTGGCGCCTCATAACCTTTTTAACGTCTGTAAACAGGAGAATAGAATGAAAACTACCCTTTATCTCATCCGCCACGGTCAAAGCCTCGGCAATCTCAACGAGCAGATGCTCGGGCACACGGATCGCGACCTTTCCGAGCTTGGCTACCGCCAGGCGGCGGCTACCTTCGAATGCCTGAAGGACACGCATTTCGATGCGGTTTATACCTCGCCTCTGCAGCGTGCCTATAATACGGCTCTGCCGCACGCTCGGCATCGCGGGCTTGAGATCCGCCCGCTTGACGCGCTGAAGGAGATCTATCTCGGCGCGTGGGAGGGAATGTATCTTTCCGACGTCATGCACCGCTGGCCCTACACCTTCTGGGAGCTCTGGCGCAAAAATTTCGGTGTTTGCACGCCCCCGAAGGGCGAATACGTGCAGGATGCCGCCGCGCGCGTTCTGAACGCTCTTTCCGAGATTGCGGAAAACCACAAGGGACAGACGGTGCTGATCGGCGGCCATGCGGGGATCTTCCGCGCCGTGTGCGCAAATATCATGGGCATTCCCGCCGAGCGCGTGGGCGAGGAGCTTCCGTATATGACGAACGCCTCCTTCACCGTATTGACCTATGAGAACGGCACCTTTACCGTACAGAAGTATTCCGAGGATGCCCACCTTGACGCGGTTGGCACGACGAAGGTCATGCCCTACTGACCGAAAGCTCCGTATTTTATTCAAATTGCATATTTATTCTGCATATTTATTCTGCATATTTCGTTTTTTATGCAAAACAAAAAAGCAGAGCGAATTTCCTTTACGGAACATCGCTCTGCTTTCTTTATATCTATTGATATTTATCTAATGGTTTCGATGGAATAAGGCTTTATCTCGCCAAGATTTCCTTCACGGCCGCGAGCGCCTCGTCGATCTTGTCGAGGTCCTTGCCGCCGCTCATTGCGTTGTCGGGACGGCCGCCGCCCTTACCGCCGCAGATCACGGAGATCTCGGAGAGGATCTTGCCCGCGTGCGCACCGGCCTTGACGGCTTCGGTACCTGCCGCGGCAACGAAGTTGAGCTTTCCGTCCTGCACGGTGGCGAATACGCAAACGCCCATCGGCTCCTTTTCCTTCACGGTGTCGCAAAGGCCGCGCACCGCATCGGGGCGCATTTCAAGCTTTGCGGTGAGAAGGCGGAAGCTCTTCACCTGCTCGAAGGAGGAGAGAAGGCTTTCAAGCTTCTGGTTGGCGAGCTTTGCCTGAAGGGATTCAAGCGAGCGCTTGGTTTCCTTCAGCTCTGCCTGCAGAGCGGTTGCCTTCTTGGCAACGTCCGAAACGGTGGGGCACTTCAGCTCCTTTGCCGCCTCGGCAAGAAGCGCGTCCTTGCTTGCCATCAGCGAAAGCACGCCGAGACCGGTCACGGCGCTGATACGGCGCACGCCTGCGGCAACGGAGGACTCTGCGGTGATCTTGAAAAGACCGATCGCACCCGTGTTCTTCACGTGCGTACCGCCGCAAAGCTCGGTGCTGGTGCTTCCCGCCTGCAGAACGCGGACGGTATCACCGTATTTTTCATCAAAGAGAGCGATCGCGCCCAAGGCCTTCGCGCCCTCCATATCGGTAACGGTAGTAATTACGGGCTCGGAGGCAAGAACGGCCTCGTTCACGAGCGCCTCCACCTTGGCGATCTCCTCGGCGGTCATGGCCGAAAGATGCGAGAAGTCAAAGCGCATCTCGTGATCGTCCACGTAAGAGCCTGCCTGCTTCACGTGCGAGCCGAGCACGGTGCGAAGCGCACTCTGCAGAAGGTGTGCCGCCGTGTGGTTGCGAGCAATCGCGGCGCGGCGCTTTGCGCAAACGGAAAGCGTCAGCGTATCACCCACGCGCACGGTTCCGTTTTCAAGCGTCACCGCGTGCAGATAAATGCCTTCGGTCTTCTTGGTGTCGGTCACAGAGAGAGCGGTATCTCCCGCCTTCGCCGTTCCCTTGTCACCAACCTGGCCGCCGCCCTCGCCGTAGAATACGGTGCGGTCAAATACGAGCGTTGCCTCGCCCTCGGAAAGCGCTTCCACGCTCTCGCCGTCCACGAGGATCGCAAGCACCTTGCCCTCGCAGTCAAGGCTGTCGTAGCCGAGGAATTCGGTCTTTGCGATCGAAGCGATCGCGCCGAGGGATTCCTTCGTCCAGCCGGAAACGTTGCCTCTTGCGGCACGCGCGCGGCTCTTCTGCTCGTTCATCAGAGCGGTGAAGCCCTCCTCGTCGAGCGAAATGCCCGCCTCGGCGGCGATCTCACGCGTCAGATCCACGGGGAAGCCGTAGGTATCGTAAAGCTTGAAGGCTTCAGCGCCGTCAAGCACCTTTTTGCCCTCGGCGGTCAGCTCCTCGAGCTTCTTTTCGAGCATCGAAAGTCCCGCATCCAAGGTCTGGCGGAAGCGGTCCTCCTCCATGTTGATGACCTTCAGAATGTAATCTGCCTTCTCTTCAAGCTCGGGGTATGCGCCCTTGTTCTGATCGATCACGATCTCGCAAAGCTCGGGAAGGAACTTTCTTTCGATCGAGAGAAGCTTGCCGTGGCGGCAAGCGCGGCGCAGAATGCGGCGAAGCACGTAGCCTCTGCCCTCGTTGGAGGGAATCACGCCGTCGGAGATCATGAAGGTGGCGCTTCTTATATGGTCGGTCACCACGCGGATGGAAATATCGTTTTCCTTGTTCTTGCCGTAGGTCTTGCCCGCGATCGCGCAAACGGTGTCGAGAAGCTTGCGCACGGTGTCAACCTCGAAAAGGTTGTCCACGCCCTGCATCACGCAGGCGAGGCGCTCAAGTCCCATACCGGTGTCGATATTCTTCTGCTTCAGCTCGGTGTAGTTGCCCTTGCCGTCGTTGTCGAACTGGGAGAATACGTTGTTCCAGATCTCCATGAAGCGGTCGCAGTCACAGCCGGGCTTGCAGTCGGGACTGCCGCAGCCGTAAGCCAAGCCGCGGTCGAAATAGATCTCGGAGCAGGGGCCGCAGGGGCCGGTGCCGTGCTCCCAGAAGTTGTCTGCCTTGCCGAGGCGCACGATGTGGCTCTCGTCGATGCCGATCTTATCTCTCCAAATGGCGTAAGCCTCGTCGTCCTGCTCGTAAACCGAGGGCCAGAGAAGCTCCTTCGGGATCTCAAGCACGCCGGTGAGGAATTCCCAAGCCATGGGAATGGCCTCCTCCTTGAAGTAATCTCCAAAGGAGAAGTTGCCGAGCATCTCGAAATAGGTGCCGTGTCTTGCCGTGTGTCCGACGCGGTCAAGGTCGGGCGTGCGGATGCACTTTTGGCAGGTGCAAACGCGCTTTCCGGGAGGGGTTTCTTCTCCGGTAAAGAATTTTTTCATCGGCGCCATGCCCGAGTTGATCAGGAGAAGGGATTTATCGTTGTTGGGGATGAGCGAGTAGCTCTTGAGGCGCACGTGCCCGTGGCTCTCAAAGAATGAGAGAAACTTTTCTCTCAAGTCGTTCAGCGAAGTCCATTTCATAAAAAAACCTCCGATGCGGCGAGGAATACGCCCCGCGCAAATAAAAATATTTTCCTAACTTAGTATTATACACTTTTTCTTTGCGTATGTCAAGGAGAAATCGCTCGCTTGTGCGTAAAAAATAAAGGAAAAATTCTCTTTGTTCATAAAAAACTATTTATTTCTTTGCGCGTTTGTGCTATAATCAAAAAAAGAATTCTCATCGGCTATGCCGATATCCAATAACCCTTCGGAGGAGATCAATGAAAAAACGCATTCTTTTTCTGTGCCTTTTCTGCCTTGCGGCATTGAGTTTGCTGGTTGCTTGCGGCGGTGCGCCCAAGGATGCCACGGTTGTGGATACGCAAGGACTTTCATATACGCTCAAGAGTGACGGAACGTATTCGGTTTCGGCGGCAAATGCGAAGGATATCGAGTTTGTCGATATTGCGGAGTCGATCGAGGGCTTCGCCGTAACGGAGATCGCCGCCTCTGCGTTTGCGGATTGCAAGAATTTAAAGAGCATAACGATCCCCGATTGCATCACCGCCGTGGGAGGGAACGCCTTTGAGGGCTGTACCGCTCTGGAAAGCGTAACGTTCGGTAAAAGCGTGAACAGCATCGGTAACGCCGCGTTTTCCGGCTGTACGGCGCTGAAATCCGTTGTGATCCCGGACACGGTGGATATGCTGCGTCAAAGAACCTTCGAGGGCTGTACCGCGCTTGAAAGCTTCGTGATCGGTGATAATATCGAATCGGTCGGCCGCCGCGCCTTTGCAGACTGTACGGCGCTTGCGCATATAGAGATCGGCCGCGGGGTCCGCTCCATCGCGCACGGCGCGTTTCTTAATTGCGATGCGCTCTCCCACGTGGAGATCAAGGATATCTCCGGCTGGTGCACCGTGTCTCTCGGTGATACGGATTCCAACCCCATTGCGTATGCGGGTGGATTTTACAATAAAAACGTGCTTGTCAGCTACCTTGTTCTTTCAAGCAAGGTGACCGAGATCGGAGCGAATGCGTTTTACGGATGTGAGGCTTTGACGGACGTTTTGCTTCCCGAAAATCTGACGGCGATCGGCAATCAGGCCTTTTATGGCTGCACGGGGCTTCAAAGCATCACGGTGGGCAGTGCGCTTGCCTCCGTAGGCTTCGATGCGTTCACGGGATGTGAGGCTCTCGCAGAGGTGCATGTCGGTGATCTTGCCGCTTGGTGCTCCGTTTCGTTCTCGGATGAGACCTCGAACCCCTTGTATTTTGCGAAAGCTCTCTATCTTGATGATGCGCTTATAACGGCGCTTTCGATCCCCGAGGGAACGGTGCGCATCGGTGATTTTGCCTTTGCGGGCTGTGAATCTCTCCTGCGTGTGGCGCTTCCGAAAACGGTGACCTCGATCGGAGAGAAGGCCTTTATGGGCTGTAACGGTATTGTGTATATGGAGCTTCCCTTCATCGGAGCAAGTGCCACGGAAAACGCTTTTATCGGTTATCTTTTCGGCGGCGCGGGCTATTCGTCCCATGCAAGCGTTGTGCCGCAGAGCCTGAAGGAGGTTGTGATCCGAGGCGCACAGACCGTTCCGGATTATGCCCTTTATAGCTGCTCCGGCCTGGAGCGCGTGCATATCGGTGACGGTGTGCAGAATGTCGGCTCCAATGCCTTTGCTTATTGCACGGGGCTGAAAACCGTATCCTTTTCCAAAGACCTTAAGCAGATAAGGAACGCCGCGTTTTTAAACTGTGAGAAGCTTGAGCGCGTGGAGGTTGAGGATCTTGTCGGCTGGTGCTCGGTCAATTTTGCCACCTCGTCCGCCAATCCCCTGTCCTATGCGAAGAAGCTGTATAAAGACGGCATACGTATCACAGGTCTGAATATCCCCGAGGGCGTGAAGACCGTGAGCGCGTATGCATTCTATAATGCGGTGGATCTTTCGCTACTGCGCCTTCCTCAAAGCCTTAAAACCATCAGCGCCTTCGCCTTTTATAATTGCGAGAACATTGAGTCCATCGCGATTCCCGACGGCGTGGAGAGCATCGGCGAATCCGCCTTCACGAACTGTATCAGAGCAAAGTCGATCACGGTCGGAAACGGCGTGAAGACCATCGGCGCGGCGGCGTTTTCAAACTGTAAGGCGGCAGAGAGCCTCGTGCTCGGCGAGAGCGTGGAGACGATCGGAAACCATGCGTTTCTCGCCTGCTTCAAGCTGCCGAAGATAGTGCTTCCGCAGAGCATCAAGGTGATCGACGAGGCGGCGTTTAAGCAGTGCGTGGGCATCGTCAGCGTCAATCTTCCCGCAAGCCTCGTTTCGATCGGCTCGAACGCCTTTGAAGGATGCAACAATAAGGGAACGGTTTATATCGAGGACCTCGTGGCTTGGTGCGGCATTCTGATGCCCGATGAATCGGCAACCCCCCTGCGCAATTCCTGGCGCGTATTTATAAACGGCGTGGAGACCACGGCGCTGACGATCCCCGCAGAGGTAAAGAACGTCAACCGCTTTGCGTTCATGAATTACTATTCGCTTCAAAGCCTGACGGTTTCCGAGGGCGTGGAGGTGCTGGAATGGAGCGCGTTTGCAAGCTGTGCAAAGCTTTCCTCCGTCACGCTTCCCGACAGCCTCAGGGTGATCGGAGGCTTCGCCTTCTCGCGTTGCGGAAAAATCACCTCGCTCGCCTTTGGTGCATCGCTCGTCGAGATCGGCTGCAATGCCTTTGAGGGCACGGGGCTTCAGCACGTCACGATTCCGGATAACGTAACGCTGCTCGGAGATTCCGCGTTTGAGAGCAGCAGCCTGCAAACCATCAAGCTCGGCAGAGGTATCACGGTGATCCGTAAATACACCTTTTCGAAGTGCAACAACCTCAGAAGCGTTACCTTCGTTGGTCAGCTCGAAAGGCTGGAATTTACCGCCTTCCAGAATTGCAGGCGGCTGAAGCGTATCGTGCTTCCGATATCGGTCGTTCATATCGGAGACCAGGCACTTGGCGGAAACACCAATTTGAGTGCCGTGTACTACGAGGGAACGCGCGAGGACTTTTTGCGCATTGACATTACGAGAGCCTCGAATCCCGACCTGAATATCAACGATGCCGAAAACTTCTGCGTGTATTTTTACAGCGAGGTGCCGCCGACAGAGGAGGGACTCTTCTGGCATTACGCTGAAGACGGCAGCGTAGAGATCTGGCAGTAAAAAAAATAAGGACACGCGTGAGTGGGGGTTTTTTAATTTTT
>JAZQTA010000048.1:0-2095 GCA_045630385.1 Eubacteriales bacterium
CCTGAGCTTCTTGGCCTCGTTGAGATGGCGATCAGAGACCTCCTTTCCGAGCACGATTTCCCCGGCGATGCCATTCCGTTCATCCGTGGTTCCGCTCGAGGGGCTCTTACCTCCACCAATGGCATCGACGCTCCCGAGTTCGCTTGCATTAAGGAACTCATGGAGGCTGTTGTCTCCTACATTCCTACTCCCGACAGAAAGGCTGACCTGCCCTTCCTTATGCCCGTCGAGGACGTATTCTCCATCTCCGGCCGTGGTACCGTTGCTACCGGTCGTGTAGAGAGAGGTACCATTAAGATGGCTGACGTTGTTGAAATCGTTGGTCTCTCCGAAGAGAAGAAGCAGACCGTTGTAACCGGTATCGAGATGTTCCATAAGCTCATGGACAGCGCTGAAGCCGGCGATAACGTAGGTCTTCTGCTCCGTGGTATCCAGAAGAACGAGATCGAAAGAGGTCAGGTTCTTGCAAAGCCCGGTTCCATCCAGCCTCACACCAAGTTCCTTGGCCAGGTTTACGTTCTTACCGAGAAGGAAGGCGGCCGTTCCAAGCCCTTCTTCACCGGCTACCGTCCTCAGTTCTACTTCAGAACCACCGACGTTACCGGCGTTATCAACCTTCCTGCTGACGTTGAGATGTGCCGTCCCGGCGACAACGTTAACATGAACGTTGAGCTGATCTCCCCCATCGCTTGCGAGAAGGGTCTTCGCTTCGCTATCCGTGAGGGTGGCCGTACCGTTGGTTCGGGCGTTGTAGCTGAGATCAACGAGTAATTTAAATCCGATCTTTCGGTTTAAACTACCCATAAAAATGGCTGCCTCGATTTTTTCGGGGCAGCCATTTAAAAGCATTACGCGCTTTATTTGCGTTGCGCTTTTATTGATTTGGGAACGGATCGCGCCACTTTGTGCGCCCGTTTTCGTTGGGGCTTTTTGCCCGCCGTTTTTGAATTTCATATATCGGATTTCTTTGGGGCATGGTGAGATTCCATACCGGCAGTGAAAATGTAGATTCATTTAAGTCTGCGAGAGAGCAAGGCTCTCATGAGGGAGTGCAATTCTTCCACCGACGGTGTATCGCAATCGGCATTCTGCGGCTATGGCGCGTCAACGCGCGAGAATGCTTTTGGATTGCAAAAGTCCGGATGAGAAAAGAAATACCTTTTTCTGCGTGAATTGGTAATGCTGCCCGAGGTTCGTCCTCGGCTTTTTTATTTATTTCCGTTTTTTTGATTTGAATTTGAAATCTGCTTTCATGAAATTCTGCGTCTTTTTCCATGAAATAAACATATATTGGACTATACAAGAAATGAGGCTTATATGATGAATAAGAAAAAGCTTACGCTTGATACGCGCACCGTGGTTGGCGTGGCTGTGTTTTCCGCGCTTGCCTTCGTGCTTTCCTTGGTCATTCGTTTTCCCGTGATGTTCCTTACCTTTGACGTAAAGGATGCCATTATTTGCACCTCGGCGTTTATCTATGGGCCGATCGCCGCGCCGATCGTTGCTTTGCTCACCGCGCTTCTTGAGCTGATCACCAATATCAGCGGTACGGGCCCGTACGGATTTTTGATGAACTTTATTTCCTCCGCCTCGCTTTCCACGGTTGCTTCGCTCGTGTACCGCAAGTGGCGCACGCTGAACGGCGCGATCGTCAGTATGTTAGTGGCGGTCATCGCCATGGTGGCGGTGATGATGGGGGCAAACCTTTTGATCACGCCCTATTATATGACGGGCGGATCGGTGAAAGCGGTGGCAGAGCTCATCCCCTCGGTGCTAGTGCCCTTTAATCTTGCCAAGGGGCTTCTCAACGCCGCGATCACGCTTCTGATCTATAAGCCGATCAAGGTTGCGATGAAGCGTGCGGGTCTGCTTGCAAGGCAGAAGGCTGCCGCTGATAAGTCTTTTTCCGAGGAATTCCGCTTCACAAGGTCCACCGGAGTGATTTTAGCGTGTGCGATATTCATGATCGCGCTTTCTGTTGATTTTTTCTATATGTTTCTTCATTGATGCTTTTTTTTAAACAATAAATAGCAAAACCTCTTGTTTTTCGAAGAAAAACGGGAGGTTTTTTATAGATCTGTAAGTCCGTTTTGTG
>JAZQTA010000049.1:0-11285 GCA_045630385.1 Eubacteriales bacterium
TAAAATGCCCGCGCAGGTGCAGAAGCTGCGCGATAGCGGCCTTCTCAAGATCGATGACGGTGCTTCTATCGTGGATCTTGAGCCCTACGGCATGCCCCCCTGCCTGATCCTGAAGCGTGTCGGATCGACGCTGTATCCCACGCGTGATATCGCCTCCGCCGTATACCGTAAGGAAACCTACGGCTTCGATAAGGCGATCTACGTGACGAGTGCGGCGCAGTCGCTTCACTTTGCGCAGTGGTTCAAGGTCGTTGAGATGATGGGCTACGATTGGTACGATCAGCTCGTTCACGTGCCGTACGGCACCGTGAGCATCAACGGCGCGAAGCTTGCCACGAGAACCGGAAACGTTATTCTCTTAAAGGATCTCTTTGCCGAGGCGATCAGCCGCGTGTACGATATCACCAAGGAGAAGCATCCCGATCCCGCGGAGTGCGCGGCCATTGCCGAGAAGGTCGGCGTTGGCGCGATCGTATTCTATTATCTTTCCAATAACCGTATGCGTGACATCAACTTTATGATGGAGGATGCGCTTTCCTTTGACGGAAATACCGGCCCTTACGTGCAGTATACCTATGCGCGCACCTGCTCCGTGCTTGAAAAGGCGGATGCCGCCGCCGTGATGACGGAAGCTCCCCTCGGCGAGCGCGAAATGGAGCTTGCCAAGGCGCTTTCCCGCTTCCCGGAGCGCGTGGAGGCCGCTCTTGCCGAGTACGAGCCCTCGCTTATCACGCGTTATATCCTTGACCTTTGCGCCGCATACAACGGCTTTTATCACGATTGCTCGATCCTCTCCTGTGAGGATGCGAGTGTAAAGCAGAGCCGCGTGGCTCTGACCGCGGCGACCCGCCGTGTTCTGCAAACCGCTTTGCATCTGATCTGCATGCAGAGCCCCGAGAAGATTTAAATTTTAAGAATATATAGGAGAAACAGTATGTCCGGACATTCAAAATGGAACAATATTAAGCACAAGAAGGAAAAATCCGATGCCGCAAAGGCGAAGATCTTCACCAAGATCGGCAAGGAAATGTGCGTTGCGATCAAGGCGGGCGGCCCCGATCCGAATAACAATAGCAAGCTTCGCGATCTGATCGCGAAGGCAAAGGCGAACAACGTGCCGAACGAAAACATTCAGAGAACGATCAAGAAGTTCTCCGAGAACAACGATATCAACTATGAAGAGATCGTTTACGAGGGCTACGGTCCCTCGGGCGTTGCCGTTATCGTTGAGACCTCCACGGATAACCGTAACCGTACCGCAGGAAACGTGCGCTCCTATTTCAGCAAATACGGCGGAAATATGGGAACGAACGGATGCGTTGCCTTCCTCTTTGAGGAAAAGGGCGTTATCACCATTCTTGATGAGGACGAGGAGCTGGACGAGGATAAGGTGATGGAGGATGCGCTGGAGTGCGGCGCGGAGGATATCAAGTGCGACGAAGGGGAATACTCTATCTATACTGCCGTGGATGACCTCGATGCCGTTCGCGATGCGATCCTTGCTCTCGGTTACAAGATCGATACGGCCGACCTTGCAAAGGTTCCCTCTACCTACGTAGAGCTTGCAAGCGAGGAAGACGTTGAGAATATGGAGAAGATGCTCGATAAGCTGAATGAGGATGAGGATGTGACGGCCGTCTTCCACAACTGGGACAATTGACCGTGCCTGTGGTCTTTTGGTAGGAACGAAAAACAAAAAAGTGATTTTTTAAAAGGAATTAAGGTTGAAAAACTCCGTTTTTCTTCCGGAAAAAATGTTTTTGTTTTTCTTCGTCCGTTCGCCGTCTCTGCCGTACGCTTGTACGGCGACGAGCCGCCGAGCGAACGATCCTCCCGAAAACCCCTTCGGCACTGCCCCTGCGCTCTATTGAACTATGGTGGAGACCGAGCCACGGCTCTTCGGAATAGCACCGTGCCTGTGGTCTTTTGGTAGGAACGAAAAACAAAAAAGATATTTTTGAGACTTGTTAAGGTTGAAAAACTGCGTTTTTCCCTTTAGTGAGAAGAGATCGCGCGAAGCGCGTAACGGGTAGCAGCAGTAAACGCGCAATCCGCAGATTGTGGTGAACTGTGGGAAATTTCATATTTTCCACGGTTCTCCATCCCGATTGTGGTAAATTTCAATTTTCCATAAGCGGGACGCTCCCCCTTTTTCCTTATTGCTTTGCAATAATTCCGAGTGCCTATGCACTCCTTTGATTTAGAAAATAGTAAGACTGACCGTGTAGGAATGCGCCGATTTCGGCAGCCGATAAAACGGAGCAGTCTTTTTTATCCATAAGAAAGGAGAGAAGAATATGGAAGAAAAAAGCTTCAAGCTCGTCAGCGAATTTTCGCCTACGGGCGATCAGCCCGCAGCGATCGAGGCACTTGTTCGCGGGATCGAATCGGGCGAGCGCGCGCAAACGCTCGTCGGCGTTACCGGTTCGGGTAAGACCTTCACGATGGCAAACGTAATCGCGAGGCTGAATCGACCTACGCTCGTGCTGGCGCATAATAATACGCTTGCGGCTCAGCTTTGCACGGAGTTCCGATCCTTCTTTCCCGAAAACGCGGTGGAATATTTCGTATCGTATTACGATTATTATCAGCCCGAGGCGTATATTCCCGGTAGGGATATCTATATCGAGAAGGACGCCATGATCAACGATGAGATCGATATGCTTCGCCATAGCGCGACTTCAGCACTTTTTGAGCGTAGAGACGTCATCATCGTTGCCTCCGTATCCTGTATTTATTCTCTCGGAGATCCCGAAGAGTACCAAAGCCTGCTGATCGGCATGCGCGCGGGCATGGAAATGTCGCGCGAAGAATTGATCCGCCGTCTTGTCAGCATCAGCTATGAAAGAAATGACGTTAATTTCGTGCGTGATAAATTCCGCGTGCGCGGTGACGTCGTGGAAATTTTCCCCGCATCCTCGAAGGATAAGGCGATCCGCGTGGAATTTTTCGGAGACGAGATTGATCGGCTTTGCACGGTGAATACCGTCACGGGAGAGATCGAGCAGATCCTTTCCTATGCCGCCATCTTCCCCGCGACGCACTATGCCGTCAGCGATGAAAAGAGGGAAGCGGCGCTTGCCGAGATCGAGGCGGAAATGCTGGAGCGCGTGGAATTCTTTAAAAGTCAGAATAAGCTTTTGGAAGCACAGCGCATCGAGGAAAGAACGCGATATGACATTGAAATGTTAAGAGAAGTTGGCTTTTGCTCGGGTGTTGAGAACTATTCGCGCATATTGAGCGGCAGAGAGCCGGGCTCTTCTCCCTATACGCTTCTCGATTATTTTCCGAAGGATTATATCCTTTTTGTCGATGAGTCGCACGTAACGCTTCCGCAGGTGCGTGGTATGAGCGGCGGTGACTTCGCAAGAAAAAAGAACCTCGTGGAGTTCGGCTTCCGTTTGCCCTCGGCCTTTGATAACCGCCCGCTTTTCTTTGAGGAGTTTGAAGAGCGGATCGGTCAGGTCGTTTTCGTCAGCGCAACGCCCGGCCCGTATGAAGCCGAGGAAAGCTCCTCTCGCGTGGAGCAATTGATCCGCCCGACGGGACTTGTCGATCCCGAGATCACGCTTCGGCCCGTGGAAGGGCAGGTGGACGATCTGATCGGCGAGATCCGAAAAACCACAGCGCGCGGCGAGAAGGTTTTGGTAACTACCATGACCAAAAAAATGGCCGAGGATCTCACGGAGTATCTTCTGACGCATGAGATCAAGGTAAAATACATTCACCACCAGGTGGAAACGATCGAGCGCATGCAGATCATAAGAGATCTGCGCCTCGGCGTGTTTGACGTGCTGATCGGCATCAACCTTTTGCGAGAGGGACTTGATATTCCCGAGGTTTCGCTCGTTGCGATCCTCGATGCCGATAAGGAGGGCTTCCTCCGAAGCGAAACCTCCTTGATACAGACGGTTGGACGTGCCGCACGAAACGTGAACGGTCACGTAATTATGTACGCCGATACGGTCACGGGCTCAATGCGTGGCGCTATTGATGAGACCAACCGCCGCCGTGCCATTCAGATGGCGTATAACGAGGCGCACGGAATCACGCCCGAAAGCGTGAAAAAGAAGGTCGCGGACGTGATCGAGATCGGCAAAAAAGCACCGCGAGCCTCGGATAAGAAGCTTTCGCGCATGGAGCGCGAGCGCCTCATTGAGCAGCTGAATGCGGAAATGCGCGAGGCGGCAAGAACGCTGGAGTTTGAAAAGGCGGCGTTTATCCGTGATCAGATCCGCGAACTCAAGAACCAAAAAGGATAAAAAGCAATGGCAAAAAATATAATCATCAAGGGCGCAAGGGTGCACAACCTGAAGAACGTCGATCTGACGATACCGCGCGATCAGCTCGTCGTATTGACGGGGCTTTCGGGAAGCGGAAAATCCTCTCTTGCGTTTGATACGCTTTATGCGGAGGGGCATCGCCGCTTCGTGGAAAGCCTTTCCTCCTATGCAAGAATGTTCCTCGGGCAGATGGATAAGCCCGACGTGGATCTTATCGAGGGACTTTCACCCGCGATCTCCATTGATCAGAAAACCACCTCGAAGAACCCCCGCTCCACCGTGGGAACGGTGACGGAAATATACGATTATTTAAGACTTCTGTACGCTCGCATCGGCGTGCCGCACTGTCCTGTTTGCGGTAAGGAGATTACCCAGCAAACGCAGGATCAGATTGTGGATCGCATCATGCGTCTGCCCGAGGGCACGCGCTTTCTCGTTCTCGCCCCCGTGGTGAAGGAGCAAAAGGGCATGCACGAAAAGGTGTTTTCCGATGCAAAAAAGAGCGGCTTTGCGCGTGTCCGCGTAGACGGCGCAATGTACGATCTGTCGGAAACCATCACGCTGGATAAAAATTTGAAGCACACGATCGATATCGTCCTTGACCGCCTTGTGATGCGCGAGGATATCCGCGCAAGGCTTTCGGATTCCGTGGAAAGCGCGTTGCGCGTAGCAGACGGAAAGGTCGGTGTCGCGGTTGTGAACCGTGACGGCACGGAGGGAGAGGAGATGAGCTTCTCCCAGCGTTACGCGTGCGAGGAGCATAACGTCTCTATTCCCGAGCTTGAGCCGCGTATGTTCTCCTTCAACAGCCCGATCGGCGCGTGTCAGCATTGCGCGGGTATCGGAAATATGCAGCAGATCTCGGTGGAAAAGCTTTTGCCGCATAAGGAGCTATCCTTGCGCGAGGGCGCGATCGCGGCCAACGGCTTCAAGACCATGACCGAGGATTCTTGGACGGGGCCTCTGCTTGCCGAGGTCGGAAAAGAATACGGCTTTAGCTTGGATACCCCGATCGCCGAATTTTCGAAGGAAGCGGTAGATGCTCTCATGTACGGAACGGGCGAAAAGCGCTATTCCATCATCCGTTATTTCGGCGGTCAGGGCCGCCCCTCCAATTCCACCTTTGACGGCGTTGTCGGTATCATTGAAAAGCGCATGAAGATGGCGGGTGGTGATTATTATCAGGAATTTGTCGAGGAGGTTGCCTGCCCGAAATGCGGCGGCTGCCGCCTCTCTCCCTTGGTTTTAGGTGTCACCGTTGCAGGACTGAATATTGATGAGATTTGCCGTCTCTCCATTGGAAAAATGCTCGATTTTGTAAACAAAATTGTACTTTCCGATATGCAAATGGAGATTGCAAAGGAAATTTTGAAGGAAATCAAGGCGCGCCTTAATTTCCTTATCAGCGTGGGACTTGATTATCTTACCCTGGCGAGAACCGCAGGTACGCTTTCGGGCGGTGAGGCACAGCGCATCCGCCTTGCCACGCAGATCGGCTCTGCCTTAACGGGCGTTCTTTATATTCTGGATGAGCCGAGCATCGGTCTGCATCAGCGGGATAACGGTAAATTGATCCGCACCTTGAAGAATTTGCGCGATATCGGAAACAGCGTGATCGTGGTGGAGCACGATGAGGAAACCATGGAGGCCTCGGATTTTATCGTGGATATCGGTCCGGGAGCGGGCATCCACGGCGGCGAGATCGTTGCGGCGGGTACGCCTGCGGAGGTCGCGAATAATCCTCGCTCGATCACCGGCGCGTATCTTTCGGGGCGTAAGGTCATCGAGATCCCCAAGGAGCGCCGCAAGGGCAACGGTAATTTTCTTTCCGTTCGCGGCGCAACCGAAAACAATCTGAAAAATTTGGACGTGGATATTCCGCTCGGCACGTTTACTGCCGTGACGGGCGTATCGGGAAGCGGAAAATCCTCTCTCGTCAATGCGGTCATCAACCGCACGCTTGCGAAAAAGCTTAACCGCGCGGATACGTATCCCGGAAAGGCGCGCGAGGTGCTTGGCTACGAGCATCTCGATAAGGTCATCAATATTGATCAAAGCCCCATCGGAAGAACGCCGCGCTCCAACCCCGCTACCTATACGGGGCTGTTTACGGATATCCGTAACCTCTTTGCGAAAACGCCCGATGCCAAGGCGAAGGGCTACGATGCGGGCAGATTTTCCTTCAACGTCCGCGGCGGCCGCTGCGAGGCCTGCGAGGGAGACGGCGTGATGTGCATCGAAATGAACTTCCTGCCCGACGTCTACGTGAAATGTGAGGTCTGCAAGGGAAAGCGCTATAATCGCGATACCCTGGAGGTCAAATATAAAGGTAAGAATATTTACGACGTGCTGGAAATGTCGGTGGAGGAGGGAATATCCTTCTTTGACGGACTTCCGCAGCTGCAAAGAAAGCTTAAAACGCTCTTTGACGTTGGTCTTGGCTACGTGAAGATCGGTCAGTCCTCCACCACGCTTTCGGGCGGTGAGGCACAGCGCGTGAAGCTTGCCACCGAGCTTGCCAAGCGCTCCACGGGGCGCACGATCTATATTCTTGACGAGCCGACGACGGGGCTTCACAGCGAGGACGTTTCGAAGCTCATTCAGATCCTTCAGCGACTTGCCACGGCAGGGAATACCGTCGTTGTGATCGAGCATAACCTCGATCTGATCAAAACCGCAGATTATATCATTGACCTCGGTCCCGAGGGCGGAGACGGCGGCGGAACGCTCGTTTGCGCGGGTACGCCCGAGGAGGTTGCCGCGTGCGAGGCCTCGTATACGGGACAGTATCTGCGCCAAAAGCTCGGCATGAAAGAAAAAAGCAATCCTTAAGGAGAAAGCTATGTATTACGGTGCTATTAAAAAAAGCGATATCGCCAACGGCGAGGGCATCCGCACCTCTCTTTTCGTCTCGGGGTGCCGCAACGCCTGCAAAAATTGCTTCAATAAGGAAACGTGGGCGTTTGACTTCGGTCAGCCCTTCACGGAGGATACCGCCGAGGAAATATACAAAACCTTTGAAAACCCCGTCCTTGCGGGGTTGACGGTGCTGGGCGGCGAGCCGATGGAGCCCGAAAATCAGGAGGCACTTCTTCCGTTCCTCAGAGAATTCAAGCGCCGCTATCCGAAGAAAACGCTCTGGATCTTCACGGGCAATCTTTACGAGGAGCTGACGGGGCAGATGGGCGCGCATCCGAAATTCTTGCCCATTACGGCAGAGATCCTCGCGCTCACGGATATTCTCGTGGACGGTCGGTACGAGGAAGAAAAAAAGAGCCTCGGCATTCGCTTCCGCGGTTCTTCCAATCAGCGTATCATTGATATGAACAAAACCCGTGCCGAAGGCAAGATCGTCATTTGGGACGGCTGTAAAAAAGACAGAATTTTTGAAAAGCAGGAGATAACGGTATGAAAATCAAGGTTAAAAAGCTCAATGAAAATGCGATCCTTCCGACCTACGGAAGTGCCTCTGCCGCAGGTGCAGATCTGTATAATCTTCCGGGCGAGGCCGTGGTGATCCCGCCGCACAAAACCGTTCTGATCCATACCGGGCTCGCCATGGAGCTGCCCGAGGGCTATGCCGGCTTTATTTTTGCAAGAAGCGGCATCGCCTCCAAAAGAGGGCTCGCGCCCGCCAATAAGGTCGGCGTGATCGACTCGGATTATCGCGGCGAATTCATGGTCGCCCTGCATAACCATTCCTCCGAGGAGCAAACGGTTGCAGGCGGCGAGCGCGTGGCACAGCTTTGCATTCTCCCTGTCGTTCAAGGCGAATTTATTCTTTCCGAAGCTTTGGATGAAACCGAGCGCGGTGCAGGCGGTTTTGGCTCTACAGGTAAACAATAATTTGCATTTTATATAAAAACAAAGACGGAAAGGGAATATGACCATGGTGAAAATTGACGGATTATTTTTTGAATATAGGTACTTTGAAGAAAAAGGCGAGCACTTTTCTCTCTCGTCCGAAAGCCGCATTACGTATACGGACGTAAAGGGATTCCCCGTAGAGCATATTGAAAAAACGCTTGCCGCTTGCGGTGAGGGAGAAAAAGCGGCAATCTCGCTTTCTCTCGGTATTCCCGAGGAAAAGAAGAAAATGCTCGGCGCATTCGATACGGAAAATTCCGAGGCCTATCTTCTGGAGGTCGATAAGGCTCGAATTGCCCTTTACGGTAATTCCCGCCGTGCGCTGATCTATGCCGCCGCCACCCTCCGCGCCTTCTGCGAGGCGGGGAAGCTTTGCTCCTTCGTTCTCTACGATTACCCCGATAAGGAGGTGCGCGGCTACCGTGTTTACACGCCCGGAACGGCATACGTACCCACGTTCAAGAAAATGATCGACGATATGCTCGTGACGTATAAATACAATACCTTGATGATCGAGGTCGGCGGCGCGATGGAGTATAAGCGCCATCCGGAGATCAACGCCGCGTGGATCGAGTTCTGCAAGGAGGTCAGCGTCAGCCCCGAGTATGCGCAAAACGTGCAGAACAATATGTATTATTGGATGAAGGATTCCATCCATTTTGATAACGGAAACGGCACGTATATCACGCAGGATGAAATGCGGGATCTGATCGCCTACTGCCGCGAGCGTGAAATTGAGGTGTATCCCGAGGTGCCGACGCTTAGCCATTCGGACTATATCGTTCGTGCGCACCGCGATCTTAACGAGCGCGCCGAGGATGCCTATCCCGATACCTATTGCCCCTCCAATCCCAAAACCTATGAGATCGTTTTCGATATCCTCGATGAGGTGATCGACGTATTCGGAAGCGATTATATCAATATTGGCCACGATGAGTTTTACACCGCCGCAAAATGCCCCCTCTGCAAGGATAAATCTCCGAGCGAGCTTTACGTCGGCGATATTGTAAAGATCCGCGATTATCTCACAAAGAAGGGAATCAAGCCCATCATCTGGGCGGATAAAATGTTCAAAAACATCATTATTTATTATGATGAAAACGATCCCCTGATGCCCTTCGGCGCGAACCCCTATCCCAAGAAGGATATCCCCGCGCTTTACGAGGTAAAGGAGCTTATGCCGCGCGACGTTACGCTTTTTAACTGGTCCTGGAGAATTTATTCAACGAAGGACGAGGAAACGGAGATGACCGCCGAAATGGGCTTTCCGATGCTGTACGGAAACTTTCACGCTACGGGACTCAAGGATTACAGAGCGCGTATCGCACGCACGCGCGGCGGCTTTGTTTCCAACTGGGGAAGCATGGAGGAAAAATATATGCAGAGAAATTTGCAGAATTTCAATCTCGTCTCCACCGCGTGGGTTTTCTGGAACGCGGAGTATGATACGCCCATGTGCACGCAGGTCCATACAAAAACGAGAGAGCTTCTTTATAATCGCTACAAAGCCACTCTCGGAGAGAAAATTATCGAAATTGAGCACAAAACGGAATATTTTGAGCGTTATCGCCCCTTCTATGACGGCCGCTTTATCGTGGACGAGGAGTTCCACCTTGGTGATCACGTCGTAACCTATACGGACGGAAGCACCGCAAAGCTCCCCGTATACTATGGCTATAACATCGCCTCCTCGAAAACCGATCTTTCCGAGGAGGATTACCTCGCCTCGATTGCGGGCGAGCATAAAGAGCCTGTCGGCGCATCTTTGCCGATCTACGAAAACGGCGCCCTCAAGTTCCGCGCCGCGTATAAAAATCCCTATCCTGAAAAGCAGATCTCGAAAATTACATACGAGCCTGTCAAGGATGTGGAAGTAATTATCTGTAAATAAAAAAATGCGCCTATCCCCTTAACGAATTTGAGGGTAGCTCAAGTTTTTTTGAACTTGAGCTACCCTCTTAATAATTATCCAAGCCGACGCTCGTATATTTTCATAAAATCCTCTTCCGAAATGCCGATGTATTCCTCGGGGCAATCGTAGATGGGATCGTCGGGAATATAGCCGCCGATGACGGAGGAGTGATCTGCGCCGCCCATCTTGTAAAGACCGCGTTTCTCGCAATATTCCTTAAAGTATTCCATCTGTCCGGCTCTGCCGAGCGAGGGATGCACGCACTCAAAGCCCATCGCCCCTGCCTCCACAAAGGCATCGGCGAATTTTGCCTGATTGACGGGATGCGCCACGATCGGAACGCCCTCTGCCGCAAGGATCGTCTTGATCACGTCCGCGGTCTGAATATCCGTGTAAGCGTATCCGAGCTCCTCCTTCACGCGATCCTCGAGCCCGAGCTTGTAGGAGAAGTTCGGCAGAAGAAAGGTGTGCTGATAGTCCTCTCTCTTATAAATGCCGCGCTTAAGGAAGGATTCAAACACCTGGTTGTTGCAGAAATAATCGTGATACGGATGATCGTCCAGCACGTCCTGCCACGTGAGCTCCTTGGAGAGCGTGCCGCGCTCCTGTCCCCACTTGAACATGAGACGCGTGCGCCCGGTCTGGCATCCCGATGCAAAGGCCAGAAGCTCCTGCATCTTCTTATTGTCGGGGTTGAAATCAAAGCCCAAAAGATGAACGCCCACGCCCTCATGATAGGTGGAAAACTCGCATCCGAGCATGGACTTCATACCGCGCTCGCGTGCCGCTCGCACCGCAAAATACGTGCCGCGCACGGTGTCATGGTCGGCCAGAATAAAGCCGCCGTGGCCGAGCCCCTTGGCAATGTCCATCATCTCCTCAGGGGTGTAAACGCCGTCGGAAAACGTGGAATGGTTGTGGCAACTGGCAAAGATTTTTGTCTCGCTCATTTTTGAAAAATACTCCTTAAAACCGATTTATGAGAAGATATGTTTACAAAAAACTCATTTAAAGAAGTCTTTTGTGAAATATATATCGCTTTTTTTGATAGAAAATTCCTTTCCGTTAAGGTATGAAAGCGCGGTTTCTTCGCCCTTGAAATCAAAGCGCAACTTGTAGGAATAGAGTGCCTGATGCTTGTATCCTGCGCGCCGATCCTCGCGGTTCACGCCGTATTTTCCATCACCGAGCAACGGATGCCCGATGTGCGCCATATGTGCGCG